>DATFQP010000146.1:0-22523 GCA_035264145.1 Propionibacteriaceae bacterium | reverse complement strand
AGCATGATGGCAGAGATGGTGTACCAAAGCCGCCTGCGGCCGATGAAGTCGTAGGACACCTCGCCGGTGTAGAGCCGGTGACCCATTCGGGAGATCTTGGACATCACGGCTGGATCTCTTCAGCCGGACGCAACGGCATGGGCCGCCGACTACGGGTGCCTGGCAGCGCTCGCACCCCGAGGTGGGCAGGGTCGAGTCCGGAAAGCCGATGTCCGCCACCGAAGAATTTCGTGCGCGCGAGAAGCGTCAGCAAGGGCTTGGTGAAGGTGAACACGACGAGTACGTCGATCAGAGTCGTCAAGCCGAGAGTGAAGGCAAAGCCCTTGACAGACCCGATGGCGAGCACGAACAAGACCAGCGCCGACAGCATCGACACGCCGTCGGCGATCAACACCGTCTGCCGTGCCCGGCGCCAGCCGGTCTCCACCGCCGTCCGAAGGCTGCGGCCCTCGCGGACCTCGTCTCGGATTCGCTCGAAGTAGATCACGAAACTGTCGGCAGTGATCCCGATCGCCACGATGGCTCCGGCGATACCGGCGAGATTCAGCGCAAAACCAACCGAGCCGCCGAGCAACACCATTGCCTGGTAGGTGATCACTGCAGCGATCGCCAGGGACGCGACGACCACGATGCCGAGGCCGCGATAGTAAAGGAAGCTGTAGATCACGACGAGGGCCAGGCCGACAATGCCGGCGATGATGCCGGCTCGGAGCTGCTCACCGCCGAGCGTGGCCGAGACGTTGGATACCTCGGACACGTCGAACGTCAACGGCAGAGCGCCGTACTTCAACACGTTCGACAACTGGGTGGCCGACTGCTGGTTGAAATTGCCCGAAATCTCCGCGCGCCCGCCGGGGATCGCGGAGTTGACCGACGGCGCCGAGATTGTCACGCCGTCGAGCACGATGGCGAAGCGGTTCTGTGGGTCACTGCGCGAGGCGAGCGTTCGAGTGGCGTTCTCGAACGCCACCGAACCATCCGAATTGAAGGTCAGATTCACCACCCAGCGGACGTCGTTCTGAGGCACGCCGGCGACCGCCGTGTCGAGCTGAATGCCCTCGATCAGGGTGGGGCCGAGCAGGTACTTCTCCGTCTTCGTCTCGTCACAGGAGAAGAACGGCTGGTCGGCGATGTCAGGCACCTTGTCGCTGTCGGCGCAGGTGAACGCCGCGAAGTCTTGCTGGTCCTGCTCGCTGGGCTGCCAATCGATCGCCTTGTCGGGCGGTGTCCCTTGGCCTTCCACGCTGGGTCTGGGGCTGCGCGGCGTCGGTGGAGCGGTCGGTAAGCCCGCGAACGGCCGGTTGTTGCCCGTCGGACTGGTGGTCGGCTCCGCGCTCGGGCTGGCGGAAGGGGCCTCCGATGCCGAACCCTCGGGTGCCGCAGTTGAGCCGTCGGTCGGCGAGGCGGTCGGCTGCGGAGTGGGCGGCGCCACGGACTCGGCAGCGTAGACGGCACGGAATCGCAGGACTGCGGTCTGCCCGACCATCCGGACCAGTTCGTCCTGCTGAACATTCGGCACGCTGACGATGATCTGGCGTTCCCCGGCGATGGTCACTTCCGATTCGCCGACTCCCAGGCTGTCAACTCGGCTCTGGATGATGTTTCGCGCAAGCTCGAGACTGTTGGGATCCACGGACCCCGTGCCTGAGGTGTTCTGGGCGGTCAAGGTGATAGTCGTGCCCCCGCGCAGGTCCAGGCCGAGCTTCGGTGTCCAGTTGTTGCTCAACGCCATCAACCCGGCCAGGCCCGCGATGATCACGGCAAGCGCGATGAGCGTGCGACCAGGGTGGCCGCCTTGACTTGCCACGAGCAACTATTCCTTGACGCCCGTCGGGCCTGTCCTCGGATCCCGGGGCTGCTCTGCGCCATTCTCGTGCGGTGTTACCTCGGGCGGTATGACCTCGGGCGCTGTCGCAGGCAAAATAGTCTGCTGCCCGTCGATCGCCTCATCGCCCAGCTCGTCGTCAGGCTCTTCGATATCCTCGTCAGCTTCGGTGACGACCCGAGAGATGGCCTGCTTCAGGACCGTGAGCTCGGCACCAGGAGAGATCTCCAGTACCACCTGCTTCTCCCCCACCGAGAGCACCGTGCCGAACAGCCCGCTGCCGAGCATTACCCGAGAGCCAGGCCCAAGCTCGCTCATGGTTCTCTGCAGCGCCTGTTGGCGCTTCCGTTGTGGTCGCAGGATCAGGAAGTAGAAGGCGAACACCATGAGGCCGATGAGCACCAAGGTGGAAAACGATGAGTTCATAGCTCCGGGCAATCCGTCAGGTGGGGCCGGCGGAATGCCGCCGACCGGCGTACTCTACCCAGTTTGACCTGTGATCGCGCTCAGCCGAAGAGATGTGGACTCCTCTCATCGCTTTGCCCCGTCGCCGGCGGACTCAAGCCGAGGTGGCGCCAGGCGGCCGGGGTGGCCAGTCGGCCGCGTGCTGTTCGCATCAAGAAACCCTGCCGGACGAGGAACGGCTCGGCCACTTCTTCGATCGTTTCGCGTTCCTCGCCGACCGAGATGGCCAGCGTCGACAGGCCAACCGGCCCACCGCCGAAACGGCGGCACATCGCGTTCAAGACCTCGCGGTCGAGCCGATCGAGACCCAGTTCATCGACTTCGTAGAGCTCGAGTGCCATCCGAGCGACGTCGCGGTTCACCTCTCCCTGTGCTCTTACCTGAGCGAAATCGCGGACCCGCCGCAACAACCGGTTGGCGATCCGCGGCGTGCCCCGAGATCGCCGGGCGATTTCAGCGGCCGCAGCGTCATCGACCCGAGCGCCGAGCAGGGCGGCGGAGCGGTGCACGATGTGCTCGAGCGCGGTCGTGTCGTAGAAGTCGAGTTGAGCGGTGAAGCCGAAGCGGTCCCGCAGGGGGCTCGGCAGCAGTCCAGCCCGGGTGGTCGCACCCACCAGGGTGAAGCGGGGGATGTCCAGGGGGATTGCCGTCGCACCAGGTCCCTTGCCGACCACGACGTCGACCCGGAAATCCTCCATCGCGAGATAGAGCATCTCCTCGGCCGGCCGCGACATGCGGTGGATCTCGTCGAGGAAGAACACCTCGCCCTCGACCAAGCCGGACAAGATCGCGGCCAAGTCGCCGGCGTGTTGGATTGCCGGGCCGCTGGAGATCCGCAGCGGCGCCGACATCTCACTGGCGATGATCACGGCGAGAGTCGTCTTGCCGAGCCCAGGCGGGCCGGACAGCAGCACGTGATCAGGCACCCCACCCCGGTGGCGTGCTGCCTCGAGCACCAGACCGAGCTGGTCACTTACCCTCGGTTGACCCTCGAACTCGCGGAGCGTGGTCGGCCGGAGCGCAGACTCGCCGGCGCGCTCATCGTTGTTCGCCTCCGCTGAGGTGAGTTCGGAGAGCTCGGAGTCACTGCGCATCCGCGGCTACCTCCGGGCCAGCGTCTGTAGGGCGGCCTTCATCAAGGCCGCGACATTGAGCTCCGGATCCTCCCGCGCGAGATATTCCACTTCGGCACAAGCGGCCTCGGCATCCTTCGCCGACCAGCCCAGGCCCTGGAGGCCCGACGTGACTTGTTCCCGCCATACCTCCCCCTCCGGGGGTGATCCAGCCGGGGGCGGCGTTCCGCTGCCCGTGTTGATCTTGTCCTTGAGCTCGAGAACGATCCGCTGGGCACCCTTCCTACCGACCCCGGGTACCTTGCACAGTTGGACGAGATTCTCCGACGCAATAGCCTGTCGCAGCTCGTCGGGGCTCAGCACTGCCAGCGCGGCTTGGGCCACCTTCGGGCCGACACCCGATGCCGTGAGCAGGAGCTCGAAGAACTCGCGTTCATCAGGACTCGCGAACCCGTACAGGGTCAAGGAGTCTTCCCGGACGATCAGCGAGGTCGCCAGCCTCGCGTGCTGGCCCACCCGCAAGCCCGCGACGGTGTTGGGGCTGCAAAGGGCCAATACACCCAGGCCACCCACCTCCACAACCGCCGACGTCGGCCCGACCGACAGCACCCGGCCACTCAGCGACGCGATCATGGCTCAACCGGGCCTGCTGGCGTGTTGATCGCTTTGCTGCGCCTTCGTGCCGGGCCTGCACGACGGCCCTGCACGGCCGCGGCTTCCATGGCAGCGTTGAGCCGAGCCGTGGTGCTGCCTCGCCAGACATGGCAGATGGCCAGGGCGAGCGCGTCGGCTGCATCCGCCGGTTGGGGGAGGGACTCGGCTCGGAGAATCCGCTGGACCATAGCCCCGACTTGATCCTTGGGCGCGCGGCCGGAGCCGGTGATAGCCGCCTTGACCTCGCTCGGGGTGTGCAGCGCCACGGTGATGCCGCGCCTGGCGGCCGCGAGCATCGCCACGCCGGCGGCTTGTGCGGTGCCCATCACTGTCTGCACGTTGTGTTGGGCGAAGACCCGCTCGATGGCGACCGCCGTTGGCCGGTAGGAGACGATCCAATCCTCGACGGCCTGCTCGATCGACACCAAACGCTGAGCGATCTCAAGATCTGCCGGTGTCCGCACCACATCGACGGCGATCAAAGTTGGCTGCCGACCGGGCAGCCCGTCGACGATCCCCAGCCCGCAGCGGGTCAACCCTGGATCGATGCCGAGCACCCGCATGCGATCTCCTTCGTGGCTCGGACGAAAAACAAACACCTGTTCGTCAGGTTACGGGGCTGGCTCGTCCCGCTCGTCGCGACACGCATGCACCGCCGCTCGCGGCCCCCGGCTAGACGGCCAAACTTACTGGAGCTCGTGCCGCTGGTCTCGCCACCAGTCTCCAAATCGCACGGTGCCAGCGCTCGGCGATGGCGTCCTCGGGTGGCCGGGGGACTCGCTCGACCAACCGGCTCACAGGATCCGGGCCGTACCATCAAGAGATGGTCGACAAGAAGCAGGTGGCGCTGACGGGCTTGGCGGCGTCCATCCTGGTTTTGATTCCGGTCGTCGCCAATGCCGTTCACGATGTCCTGACCGGGCGGTGGGACGACGAGATCGACCGGCTCAAGGCTCAACGTCCGGGCCTGCAGCATCGTGAGGATCTAGAGAGGCTGCGGCACCCCGCGGGGCGTCCGCTCGAGCAGCTGGTCGCCGACCTGCGGCGGCTGCGCACCACTGTGGACAATGATCAACACCGCTCGGCCACCAGGCAGCTGGGCAATCAACTGGCCTACGACCAGGTGCTCATGCAGTTGTGCCGCATGGTCGGCGTGGAGCAGAGACTGAGCAAGCTCGCCGGTCATGACAAAGATGTGGAGCGCCTACGGGCGGAGACAGAGCTGGAGCGGGCGGGCATCGTGATCTCGGATCGCCCGCGGCAGAGCTAGCTGGCCGTCAGACCAGCGCCTCGTCCGGCACGTCGGCGTTGGTGAAGACGTTCTGGACGTCGTCTGAGTCTTCCAGCGCGTCCACGATCTTGAATAGCCTGTCGGCGGTGGCGGCGTCCACTTCCTGGGTGTAGGAGGGCACGAAAGACACCTCCGCCGAGTCGTAGTCCAGGCCAAACCGCTGGATGGCGGTACGGATCGCCACCGTGTTGTTGGGATCGCTGACAATCTCGAAGCTGTCACCCAAGTCGTTCACCTCCTCTGGATCCGCGTCCAGGGCGGCCTCGAGCACGTCGTCCTCGCTCAGCGTCCGGCCTTCTTGCTCCTTGGGCACGATCACCACACCCTTGCGGGTGAACATCCGCGCCGTGGAGCCGGCGTCGGCCATGGTGCCGCCGTTGCGGGTGACGGCGACCCGTACGTCGGAGGCCGAGCGGTTGCGGTTGTCGGTCAGACACTCGATCAGCAGTGCGATGCCGGCTGGTCCGTAGGCCTCGTACATCAAGGTCTGGTAGTCCGCCCCGCCGCCCTCGGCACCAGAACCTCGCTTGATGGCCCGGTCGATGTTGTCGTTGGGGACCGAGGTCTTCTTGGCCTTCTGGACCGCGTCGTAGAGCGTGGGATTGCCCGCGGGATCACCACCGCCGACCCGAGCCGCGACCTCGATGTTCTTGATCAGCTTGGCGAACAGCTTGCCTCGCCGCGCATCGATAACGGCCTTCTTGTGCTTGGTGGTCGCCCACTTGGAGTGTCCGGACATGGCAGAGGAGTTTAACTCCGCCAGATTTTTGCCCGGCGCGGCTTGCCACCCTCCGCCGGAGCAGCGGTCTGCTCCCAGATTCGGCGCCAGCTGCCGGGCGGTGGCGCCTCTTCAACACCTGATCCGCGCTGGACGGCCCACCAGGAGGTGGCGTCCTCCGCTATCAGTTGGCGCACGGCCGTGGCTATCCGAGGTGCAAGCTCCCGCGGGGTTTCGCCGGGACGGGGGAAGATCGGCGCCCCGTACCGGACCGCGACCCGGGTGCGGCCAGGCCGCGGCCAGACCCGACCACGGGGCATGGCGGCGTACGTGCCTCGAATGCCCACCGGAATCACCGGCACCGAATGGGTCACGGCAAGCCAGGCTGCACCGATCCGGAAGTGCCTGGGAAATCCGTCGGGCGACCGGGTGCCTTCGGGATAGACGATGATGCTCCAGCCGTCCGCCAGAAGCTGACCAGCCAGAGGCGACTCCGACCCGCCACGGCGCTCGAGAAGAAAGGTATTGAAGACGATGGCCGATCCCGCCGCCCGCCACACAGTGCCAAAGAAGTAGTCCGCCGCCGCTACGGCCGTGCGGCGGCGCCGAGCAGTTGGCAAAGTGGACAGCAGGACCGCGGTGTCCAGGTGCGAGGCGTGATTGGCCACAATGAGCGCCGGACGGTCGATCGCACGTAGGTGTTCGACGCCGGCGACGTCCAGCGCGACCTCACCGCGTAGCAACGGCTTCACACCGGCCACCTGGGACACCTCGCGGAGCACGCGCACCGGCCGCGTCCTCGCCCACGCGGTGGGAAATTCCGCTCGATCGGTCGACTCGACGCCGCCCTCAGACCTGGTCCGAAGGATCGATTTCATCGGATGTCGACGACGATCTGCGGAGGTACATGGAGGTAGCTGATCGCCGGTGTCCGGCCGACCGAGGAGGCCACGATTTCCAGTGCGTCGGCCACGGTGGACGCCGCGCGGAAGCCGAGGCGATCGACGCTGCCCCGATCAGCACCGACCCAGACCACATCAGAAAGGTGCCGGGTTGACTCGGCGACCTGGTACCACAGGTAGCACGGATGCACGCCGTGGAACGCGAAGCTGGTGCGATACAGGTGGGCGTACCACGGGTCTGTCGTGAACTTGGTCTCGAAGTCCGCCGCGATCTGTGCTGCATCCCGAGTGCTGCTGAGCACGTCGGCGAAGAAGTCGACGTAGGAGGGGTGATGCAGAGGGGAGAATTGCGCAGACATCGGTGAGTACAGGACCAGCGCGCCGCCTTCGCGGACGAACGGCCGACCGGTGTGGGCGCCGAAGAAAGCGCCCAGCCCCAACCAGGCGGACAGCACCGGGTTAGTAACCGAGTCCACACTGTACGGGTTGCGCTCCGGGATTCCGATCACGCCCACATCGGCCTGGCCCGCGACCTCCACCATCTGCTGGGAGAGGATCTGCCGACGGCTGGCGGCCTGCACAGCCACCGGCGCGCCCGCGGTGATCGACGTGGGTCGGTACCCCGCCTCGGCGGCGTTCAGCATTCGGTGCCGCAGCTTCGCCGGGGTGGCCGCCAGGCCGCGGCGAAACGCGAGGAATCGCGCTTGGTCCTTCAGCCGCCACTCCCATTCCCGTTTGCCGAGGAGGTCCAGGGCGGCAGGAAAGACGTGGTTGTCCAGGGTCGTGTCGATTTGGAAGATCGGAAGCGCCGCCGTCACTAGAGCGCTGACCGCGTCGGGGTCTTCGGCGTCGCCGGCGCTGGCTCGGAAGCCGCTGATCTGCCCGACGGTGCCGGCGCTCCCCAGTCCGCGGGCGAACGATTCTCCACCGCCGCCCTTCGGAGTGACGACAAGATGGACGTAGACCACCAGATCGGAGTCGGTGACGCGGGCATTGACAGCAACCTCGCCGGCGGCGGTGCTACCGATTGCGCGCAGCGAATTCTGGTCTTCCGCATCGTGGTTGTTCAGTCTGTTGTCCGCGTAGAACGAGCGGAATACACGTTCGCCCAGGAGGTGGGTCAGCTCCGCGGCAGTGAGCCGGCGGTTGAGCCCATTCCCACAGATCAGTTCGACGTCGTCCACGCCGGCGCGCGCCGCCCGCGTCAGCACCGCCTCGATGATCGTGCCCCGGACGTCGGGTCGGCGCATGGTGGGCGTCGGGACAGTGATGTCGTCGAAGGCGATGGTCAGCTTCATCCCGGGCTGCAGCAATGCGTCCAACGGCGCGCTGTCCAGCGGCGCGTCAAGGGCAGCACCGACCGCCTCGCTCAGGTCCGGAACCACATCAAGCGATTCGGCCGGGTAGATCACCTTGCTGCCAAGCGGCAACCTCTCGAGAAGGAAGCCGTCGCCAGAAGGCACGATCAACGGCGGCGTACGGTCGTCCACGTTGAGAACGAAACCGGAGCGGCCCACTAGCAGACTCCTGTCGAACGATGGGTTCCTTCAGCGGTCGAATTCGTCACGACCCGGATGGCGACGATCATTGTGGGAGCGTCCAGCGGGGGGCGATGGGCTTGATCTTCCATTCCACGATGGACCACTGATTGCCGTTCGCGGCTCTCATCAGCGGCACATCTGGACTGACCGCGACGGCGTTGCCGACGGTGGACAGCATTGGGAGATCGGAATGGGAGTCCGCGTACGCAAAGCTCTCCGCCAGATCGATGTTCTGGAGTGCCGCATAGTGCTGGAGCCAGGACGCCCGCGACTCGCCCACAACCGGCGGCCCGCTGAGGAAACCGGTGCACCGGCCGTCGGCGTCAACTGCGAGCTCGGCCGCGACGATGACATCGAAGAGTGGCTCCAGTGGACGCGTCAATGGCCGTACCACACCGGTGATCAGGATCGTGGTGTGACCGGCGGCTCGGTGATCTCGGATCCGGCGTACTGCCTCCGGGGACAGCCGGCTGAGAATGTGCGGCGCCAACGTCTCGTCGACGAAACGCTCCAGAGCGGCGAGATCGGCACCTGCATAGCGGCGATACACCGATCGGAGAAAAGTGCCGCGATCCCTTCGCTCAGCTCGAAGGTAGGACGGCAACCGACGGATGACCCGGCCGACTTCGGCAACCTGCTGAACTCGGGACAGCTCCGGCAATCGCGCCCATAGGTATTGCTCGATGACGTTGGTGGACATGATCGTGCCATCGAGATCGAAGATCGCCAGCGCCGGAGACTCGCTGACCTCCGCTCCGAGCTCCTTCATCGTGGTGGGTCGATTGCCGCCCTTCCGCCGGATGGAATCCATCCGCCGGATGGGCGCGGTGATCGAGGGACAATGCACGTCCTCGAGATAGACGGCCCAGTCGAAAACCGATGTGTCAAAGGCAAACGCGGGCTGATCGGCTGGATCCAGGGAGCGGGTCAGGGTCAGCGTGTTGTCATCAACGAAGTGCAGTTCGGACTGCGCGTACTCGTTGTAGAGGCCCAGGTACCGGCGGAGGAAATCCAGCCGCACGCGGGTCCGATCCAGGTCCCGGGCGAACTTTCGAGTCCGATCCGAGCGCGGGGCCAGTGCCAGTGCCCGCTCGGCCAGGGAGTGCGCTCGTTCCGAGGTCGACAACAGCCGCTCGATCGACGTCGCGCCAGGGAATTGCCATACCGGTAGCCGGGCGGCGCCGCGGGAGCCGCCATCGAAGGGGTGCTCGAGAAAGTACTTCCGGACGTGTCCGTACAGCTCGTGGAAAGTGAGCGGGTTACGGGCGCCCGAACTGACGTGGTAGTACTGCGGCTCCCCGACCTCGGGCTCTGTGGCGCAGACGGCGAGCATTGCGTTCACCACGTGATCGCACGGCACAATGTCGACGACTGCATCCGGCGTCGCCGGAAACTCCGGTAGCTCGCCGCGGCCATAGGCCAGAATCAGCGGTTCGGCCATCTTGAAGCCTTCGATCCACCCCGGATAGGGATGGCGCCACGACGACTCGACGATGGCGGGGCGAACTACCGACACTTTGATGTTCGCCCCCACGTCGGCGACTACGCGCTCACCCAGAGCCTTGGTGAAGGTGTAGACATCGGTCCAGCCCAGCGACCGGGCTCGCTCGGTTCCTGCCTTCACCAGTTCGGCTTGCACCCACTCGATCCGCCGTCGCTCCGTGTCCGCCGCTGTCGTCATGAAGCCGGCCTGCCGATGTTCGCGCTCCGCCTCCTTGCGCAGCTTGGTGAGCTGCGCCGAGGTACGAGACTCCGCCTCGATCAGCTCGCGCATGCCCAGCCCGGCGCGGGTCTCCGCCTCGTAGTCGATGCTGTGCAGATGCGGCGCCTCGGGAATCACCCCTCGTCGCCGACCAGCCGTGTAGGCCGTGGAGATGTGCACGTAGTGCGGAACCTTGATCAGGTTGCCGGCACCGTCGGAGCACGCCTCGACCAGCCGGTCAATCAGGGCCTTGGTGCCGAGGACGTTCGTGGTGAAGGCCTGATCGATGGGCGGATCGAAGGACACGTCACCGGCACAGTGCACCACGATGTCGGTGTCGCCGGGCAGTGAGGGAACGTTCGGCAGGTCGCCTTCGAGGACCTCGATCCGAGCCTCCAAGAGTGCCTCCGGTCCTCCGGCGGCCTGCCGAGCATCGGCGAAGATCTCCTTCTTGACGACCGAGATCATCCGGTCCCGGGCAGTCGCCGATCCCTTGCGGCGGACCAGTACAGACGGCGTCGTGTCGGGCAGTTCCGTCAAGATTTTCCACAACAGCTGTTCGCCGATGAAGCCGGTGACTCCGGTCATCACGATCTTCTTGCCGGCCAGCAGATCCTTCAGCCGGCCGTCGAGCAACCGGAAGGGTGCCGTGCCGTTGGTCTGCTGGGGTCCGGCGCTCGAGAGATCGCGGCGCCCGCGAAAGGTGTCGGCGGGGACGGCGCTCATGCGTACGTGCCTTGCGCTTCCCCCGCGGCGGCGCTGAGCGCCTCCTCCAACTTGAAATTGCCCAGGTAGAGAGCCGTGCCGATGATCGCGCCTTCAACCCCGTGGGGCACCAGCTGCGCCAGCGCCCTGATGTCGGCCAGCGATGAGATCCCGCCACTGGCCACGACCCGAGCGTCGGTGCGTTCGCATACCCGCTGCAGCAGGCCGAGGTTCGGGCCAGACAGCATGCCATCCGAGGCCACGTCAGTGACCACGTACCTTCGACAACCGGCCGCGTTCAGTCGCTCAAGAGTGGTGTACAACTCGCCGCCGTCGCGGGTCCATCCCCGGGCAGCCAGCGTGCGCCCCCGGATGTCGAGCCCGATCGCGATCCGGTCACCGAAGGTGCCGATGACCTCCGCGCACCATTCGGGACGCTCCAGGGCTGCGGTACTGATGTTGACCCGAGCGCAGCCGGTCGCCAGCGCGCGCTCGAGGCTGGCGTCGTCCCGGATGCCGCCGGAGAGTTCGACGTGGAGGCCGGCCTGAGCCATGACCTCCGCGATGAGCTCGGCGTTGGTGCCGCGGCCGAAGGCGGCATCCAGATCGACCAGATGCAGCCATTCAGCACCGGCGCGCTGCCAGCGCTCGACGGCCGCCCGCGGATCACCGAACCGCTTCTCGGTGCCCGCCACGCCCTGGACCAGTTGTACGGCCTGGCCCCCGGCGATATCCACGGCCGGCAGCAGGACCAGCCGTGCGCCGGTAGCCGGGAAATCCACCCGATGACCCTACCTGAGTTGACCCTTCTCAGATGCCAGGTCGCTTCGCTCTGGGCAGCTTGGCGACAATCAGCTCGTACGAGGTGTCGATGAGGTCGGCTATCTCGTCATCGGGGATGCTGCCGTCGAGGCGGAAGTTGCTCCACCCGTGTTGGCCGATGTAGGCACTCTTGGCCACTGAGCCGGGATACCGCTCGAGCCAGACGTCGGCCGCCTCCCGGTCGCCACACTTCAGGCCTATTCCGGCCGGCGTGGCGTCGTCGCGCGGGATGGCGCCGAGTAAGGCAAAGATCTTGTCGGCCACCTTGACCACGACGTCACCCTCCCAGGGCTCGTCTTGCCAGGCACCAGGCTTGGCCAGGCAGTACGCCAGCCAGTCGGTCACAGCGTCGCCAGCCAGTTGGCAATCAGCCGGGCACCGGCGTCGCCGGACTTCTCAGGATGAAACTGGGTCGACCACAGCGATCCGTCCTCAACGGCCGCCACGAACCGGTCACCGCCGTGCTCGGCCCACGTGAGCTTGCGTCCCGCCTCCTCGCCCGGATCCCGGACTGCGTAGCTGTGGACGAAAAAGAAGCGCTCGCCTTCCACGCCGGCGAAAAGCTGGCTGTCACACGCAGCTTCCACCGTGTTCCAGCCCATGTGGGGCAGCCGTTTCGCGTGCAGCTCCTCGACCCGACCAGGCCAGATGCCACAACCGTCGGAGCGCACACCGTGCTCGATGCCCGCCGTGAACAGCACCTGATGCCCGACACAGATGGCGAGGGTCGGTTTCGACGCCGCCACTCGCTCGGCAATGACCCCCGGACCACCGACCGCAGCTAGGCCGTCCATGCAGGCGGTGAATGCACCGACTCCTGGCACCACCAACCCATCGGCCTCCAGCGCCGAGGCAGGATCGGCCGTGACGGTCACTTCGACTCCGCTCCGGGCAACCGCCCGCTCCGCGGAGCGAAGATTGCCGGAGCCGTAGTCCAAGATCACTACTGAAGTCACCAGTCCACTCTCCTGTGGCGTCGGCAGGAATCTCCTGGGTGTGGCCTCGTTGTCACAACGAGCCCTTGGTGCTGGGCACGCCCTCGACCCGCGGGTCGCGCTCAATGGCATCCCGGAGTGCCCGGGCGAGCGCCTTGAACTGGCACTCGACGATGTGGTGCGGGTCGCGACCGGCCATCACGGTGACGTGCAGACAGATTTGAGCATGGAACGCGAGCGTCTCCAGCACGTGCCTGGTCAGCGAGCCTGGGTAGGCGACGCCGCCCGAGCCACCACCGATGAGGACCAATTCCTGGCCGGCTGGCTCACCGGTGTGCACGCAGTAGGGCCGGCCAGAAACGTCCACCACAGCGGCCGCGAGCGCCTCGTCGAGCGGCACCACGGCATCCCCGAAGCGGCGGATGCCCTGCTTGTCACCGAGCGCAGTCCGCATCGACTGACCGAGGACGATGGCGGTGTCCTCCACCGTGTGATGGGCGTCGATGTGCAGGTCGCCGGTGCTTTCCACATCCAGATCGATCAAGGAATGCTTGGCCAGCGCGCCGAGCATGTGGTCGAAGAACCCGACACCGGTCGAGATCGACGCTCGTCCGGTGCCGTCGAGGTTCAGCTGGACCCGCACCTTCGACTCAGACGTCTGGCGTTCCATGGTGGCGGTCCGCAAGCCGTAGTTGCTCATGTGTCCCTCATTCGTGCTGCGATGGGTTCGGCGAGCACGTCGGTCAGCGCAGCCTTGAACGACGCCATCTCGGCCGGCGTGCCTGCCGATACCCGCAGCCAGCCGTTCGGTCCAGTCTCCCGGATCAGCACACCTCGATCGAGGAGCGCCTGCCAGACGCCATGCCTGTCAGTGAACCGACCGAATAGCACGAAATTGGCGTCGGAGTCCGCCACGTCGAGGCCAGCGTTCAGCAGCCAGGCTGCGATGTCATCCCGAGCAACCCGGAGTTGGCCGACAGCCGCCAGCATCTCGCCGGCGTGCGCCAAGGCGACCCGCGCGGCGGCCTGGGTCACCACCGAGAGGTGGTACGGCAGCCGGACCACGCGCAGCGCGTCGACGAATGCGGGCGTGGCCGCAAGGTAGCCGAGCCTGCCGCCCGCGAAAGCGAACGCCTTGGACATGGTCCTGCTGACCGCCAGCCGGGGATACCGCGGCAACAGCTCCAGGGCGCTGGCCGTGCCGGCTCGGGCGAATTCGTAGTACGCCTCGTCCACCACGACCACCCCGGGCGCGACATCACAGACCCGGGCGATCACCTCCAGATCCACTGCGGTGCCCGTCGGATTGTTTGGGCTGGTGATCAAGACGAGGTCAGGCCGCACCTCTCGCACGGCCTCAACCGCGGCGTCAGGATCGATGGTGAAGTCGTCGCGCCGCGGAAACGTCGTCCATCCACTATGGGTGTCCCGCGCGTACTCGGGATACATCGAGTAAGTGGGGGCGAAGCTCAGCACCATCCGACCGGGGCCGGCAAACGCGAGTAGCACATGCAGCATCACTTCGTTGCTGCCGTTGGCCGCCCAGATGTCGTCGCTGGTCAAGCCGTGCCCTAGGTAGTGGGCGAGGTCGGTGCGCAGGGCTTGGGCATCGCGCTCGGGATAGCGGTTCAGAAACCGGGCGGCCTCGGCAACCGCCGCCGCGATCTCGGTGATCACGTGCGGGCTTGGCGGGTAAGGGTTCTCGTTGACGTTGAGGCACACCGGTACATCGAGCTGAGGCGCCCCGTACGGCTGCTGGCCGACCAGCTCCGGACGCACCGGTAGGTCGGCCAAGGTCGCGGTGGCCACGGCACGTGTCATGATCGAGTTCTCAATCGTCGCCGAGCGACCGGTGGTCGGAAAACCGCCGGCGGACCGCGTCGGCGTGGGCGGGCAGGTCCTCGGCATCGGCGAAGATTGCCACGTGCTGCGCCACCTCGGAGAGGGCCGGCTGGGAGTAATTGATCACGTGCACGGCCTTCAGGAAGCTCTTCACGTTCAACCCCGAGGAGTGGCGGGCGCAGCCCCCGGTTGGCAACACATGAGTGCTGCCGGCGCAGTAGTCGCCAAGAGAGACCGGCGACCAGGGACCGACGAAGATCGCTCCCGCGTTGCGGATCCGCCCGGCTACGGATTCGGCGTCTCGGGTTTGGATCTCCAAGTGCTCCGCTGCGTAGGCGTTCACCACCTCGATGCCCTGATCGAGATGGTCGACCAGGACCACTCCGGACTGCCGACCGGTGAGCGCAGCGGTGATCCGTTCGCTGTGCTTGGTCTCCGCGACCAGGCCCGGCAGCTGCTCGCGAACCGCGTTCGCCAGATCAACGGAATCGGTGACCAGCACAGCGGCGGCCAGCGGATCGTGCTCGGCCTGCGAGACCAGGTCAGCAGCCACGTGCACCGGATCGGCGGTGTCATCGGCCAACACGGCGATCTCGGTGGGCCCTGCCTCCGAGTCGATGTTGATCTTGCCCTTGAGCAGCCGCTTGGCGGCAACCACATAGATGTTCCCCGGCCCCGTGACCAGATCCACTGCGGTGCAGAGGTCCGGCACGCCATTGGCGAACATGGCAATCGCCTGCGCGCCGCCGACCGCGTAGAGCTCGGAGACGCCTAGCAAACCGCACAGCGCAGCGATGTGGGGGTGCGGTAGTCCGCCGAACTCTCGCTGCGGAGGCGAAGCGACCGCGATCGAGCTGACTCCGGCCACCCGCGCCGGCACCACGTTCATGATCACGCTCGAGGCCAGCGGCGCCAGGCCACCGGGCACATAGAGACCCACCCGGTTGACCGGAATCATGCGCTGGACGACGTGCGCACCTGAAGCGAGCTCGACCGCGACAGCATGCTCTCCGCGCTCTGCCTCGCTTACGGCCCGTCGCCGGCTGATCGCCAGCTCGAAAGCGGCCTGCAGATCCGGGTCGAGCCCGCGGACGGCCGCTTCGATGTCTGCAGAGGCTACCCGGAAATCTGCGGGCACGACGCCGTCGAACTCCTGGGACCAACGTGCCAGGGCTTGCACTCCGTGGACGGCGACGTCGTCACAAATCGGACGAACGGTCTCCAGAGCCGCCGCGACGTCAAGCTCCGGCCTCGGGACGGCGGCGCCGTAGTCCACGGGCTCACCGGCCGCGAGCCGGCCACGCAAGTCGATCACCGCAAGCACGCGGAAATTCTACGGAGGCGACCGCCAACGGCTCCGAATTATCTCAGCGGGCCGTGGGCAGGGAGCTGATATGGCGCCCTGACGTCCCGGCTCGAGGGGTCGACGGTCCCGAGCTTCGGCACGATCCTCGACGTGGCAACCATGAGCACAGGGGGTGATGCGGCTGCTGAGCCTCGATAGGGTGTCGCGATGACGGAATTCGTAACCTCATCAGACGACACGCGGATCGCCTACGACCGGCTCGGGTCCGGCCCTTCGGTGATCTTGGTCGGCGGCGCAATGCAGTTCCGCGCCTTCGACCCGCAGACCGGTCAGCTTGCGGCAAGGCTCGCTGAGCGAGGCTTCACCGTCGTCAACTACGACCGACGTGGACGCGGTGAGAGCGCGGGCCGCGGACCATACGTTCTGGACTCTGAGATTGCCGATCTGCGGGCCCTGATCGCCGAGCTGGGCGGTCCGGCAGCTTTGTTCGGGAGCTCGTCCGGCGGCGCCATCTGCCTGGCCGCTGCGGCAGCCGGGCTCCCGGTGTCCAAGCTGGCGCTGTGGGAGGTGCCGCTCGGGCCCGAGCTAGGCGCGGATGGAGCTGAGTTCCTGGCTGGTCTGCAGGAGCGGATCGCCTCAGGCGACGAGGAGGCCACCATCGCGTTCTACATGCGTGACATGCCTCCGGAATGGGTGGAGGCAGCCCGACAGGGTCCAGCCTGGCCGATCATGAAGGCCGTCAGCCCGAGCTTGGCCCCGGATGCTGAAGCACTCGCCTGGACCCAGAGCCGCCCACGTGCCGATTTATGGAGCTCTGTGCAAATCCCGGTCTTGGTTCTCGTCGGCGAGGAAACGCTGCCCTTCTTTCCAGCGGCGGCCGAATCCATCGTCACCTCGGTGTCCGACGGCCGGTCAACCCGAGTCCCCGCCACGAACCACAGCTGGGAGCTGGGCCCGATGGTCGACGTCCTGGCGGAGTTCTTCGCCTCCTGACGATCGACCCGAGCAGAACGAGCCAGTCAGCCCTGGTCGGGCCGCTTGCGGAACAGTGGCCTGGGGTCTTCTTCGTCCCAGCCCAGAGACGAACCCAGCAGAATCGGGATGACGGCAAAGAATGGCCAGGCCAACAGGGATGCCTTGGCCCGAAGGGTTAGCTCGATCGGCACTAGATCGCCGGGCTCGGCCGCCGCCAGCCGCGGCTCGAATGCCCCCGGTCCAAGCTTGTAGCCCACGAGCCAGCAGACCAGCTCGGCCGCAACCGCGCTCAGTACCACGACGACCACCACCGGCCAGCCGAGCCGGCGGAACAGGCGCCACCCGAGAAGCCCCAGACCCACGCCAGCAACCAGACCAATCACGGTGAACCAGGCGTCACCGGAAATGAATTCGCTGAGTCCGCGCTCAGACGTCGCCGCACCGCCCTCGCTATTGACCCGATATGTCGGGAGGTCCGCCACCACCCTCCAGATCACGCCGGCCGCCGCACCAATTCCCAGCGCCAGGCCGAAGAAACAGGTGATCCGCCCGACCAGCTGAGCCCTGGACGGGGCGCGAGACGAGAGCATACTGGGCGCCCGATCGCTCACGAGGCTAGACACGAGGGCCCGAGAAGCGCTTTGAGATCGGCCATCAGCGGCTGGGAGGCACGGACACGATGGTTCGGCAGGCGAGCAATCAGCGTGCGGTCAGGCTTGATCAGCCTCACCTGCACTTCGGTCGAGCCTGGGTGCTGGGCCAGCACCGCCCGCAGTTGTTCGAGCACGGCGGGCGTACAGCGGGCATGCGACAGCGAGATGATCACCGGACCGCTGGGGCCGGAATTGACATCGGGCAACGTCAGCTCGCTGGCATTCAGCGACACCGCTTCATCGTCGCGTTTCAGGCGGCCTTTGACCTTGACCACGGTGTCGGTCGCCAACACCGTCGACACCGCTTCGTAAGCCTTCGGAAACAGCAGGACCTCGATCGAGGCCTCCAGGTCCTCGACGGTGATCACCGCCCAGATATCGCCGCGCTTGGTGGTCTTTCTGGTGATGCCGGTGATCATTCCAGCGATCGTCACCATGCCTTCGCGCGGCTCCTCCTCGGCCAACAATTCACCGATGCCGGCGTCACGCTCGGCGGCCAGCACGTGCTCCAGGCCCTGCAGAGGATGATCGCTGACGTAGAGTCCGAGCATTTCCCGTTCGAAGGCCAGCTTGGTGCGCTTGTCCCAGTCGGGCAGGTCTGGGACGCTGCCCATCAGCACAGGATCGGTGTCTTGACCCTCATCGAAAGCGCCGCCGCCGAAGAGATCGTCCTGACCGTTGGCCTCGTTCCGCTTCAGGTCCAGTACGGCGTCGACGGCCGACTCGTAGACGCTCATCAGGGCTCGTCGGGTGTGGCCCATCGACTCGAACGCACCAGCTTTGATCAATGACTCGATCACCCGCTTGTTGCAGACCGCCAGCGGCACCTGGTCGAGGAAGCCGTAGAAGTTCACCGCCTTGCCCCGATCCTCGCGTGCAGCCACGATGCCGTCGACCACGTGGTGCCCGACGTTGCGGACCGCGGTCAGACCGAACCGAATGTCGGTGCCGACCGGCGTGAAGTTGGCCGCCGACTCGTTGACGTCAGGCGGCAGGACCGATATGCCCATCCTCCGGCACTCGTTGAGGTAGAGGGCGAGCTTGTCCTTGTCGTCGGCCACCGAGGTGAGCAGCGCGGCCATGAACTCGGCTGGGAGGTTGGCCTTGAGGTAAGCCGTCCAGTACGAGACCAGCCCATACGCGGCGGTATGCGCTTTATTGAAGGCATAGTCGGAGAAGGGCACCAAAATGTCCCACAGCGCGCTGATGGCCGCGTCGGAGTACCCGTTGCGGCGCATGCCGTCGCGGAACGGGACAAACTCGGCATCCAGGATGTCCTTCTTCTTCTTGCCCATGGCGCGCCGCAACAGGTCGGCCTGGCCGAGTGAGTAACCGGCGACCTTCTGGGCGATCGCCATCACCTGCTCTTGATAGACGATCAGCCCGTGGGTGGTGTTGAGAATCTCGGCGAGCGCCTCCGCCAGTTCAGGGTGGATCGGTCGGATTTCCTGCCGGCCGTTCTTGCGCAGCGCGTAGTTCGTGTGGCTGTCTGCGCCCATCGGCCCCGGTCGGTAGAGGGCTAGCACCGCCGAAATGTCCTCGAAGTTGTCCGGCCGCATCAGCCTCAGCAGCGAACGCATCGGGCCGCCGTCGAGTTGGAAAACACCCAGAGTGTCGCCCCTACTCAGCAAGGCATACGTCGATGCGTCGTCGAGCCCGAGCTCTTCGAGCACCAGATCGAAGCCCCGGTTCCGCGTGATGTTGGCCACCGCGTCGTCCAGCACGGTGAGGTTCCGCAGGCCTAGGAAGTCCATCTTCATCAGGCCCAGCGACTCGCACGTCGGGTAGTCGAACTGGGTAATGATCGCGCCGTCCTGCTCCCGGCGCATGATCGGGATAATGTCGATCAACGGCTCGGAGGACATGATGACGCCGGCGGCGTGTACACCCCATTGCCGCTTCAGCCCCTCGAGATCCTTGGCGGTGTTCACCACCGTCTGCACGTCGGGGTCGGAGGAGTACAAGGTCCGAAACTCCCCGCTCTCACCGAACCGCGGGTCGTCGCGGTTGAAGAGCTTGGCCAGGGGCACGTCCTTGCCCATCACCGGCGGTGGCATCGCCTTGGTGATCTTTTCCCCGACGCCGAATGGGTAACCCAGGACACGCGAGGCATCCTTCACCGCTTGCTTGGCCTTGATCGTCCCGTAGGTGACGATCTGGCTGACCCGGTCCTCACCGTATTTTTCACTGACGTAGCGAATCACCTCGCCACGTCGGCGCTCGTCGAAATCGATGTCGAAGTCCGGCATCGAGACGCGGTCGGGATTGAGGAAGCGTTCGAAGATCAGTCCATGGAAGAGCGGATCGAGATCGGTGATCCGCATTGCGTATGCGGCAATCGAGCCGGCACCAGAGCCACGCCCGGGACCGACGCGGATGCCATGTTCTTTCGCCCAATTGACGAAGTCGGCCACCACTAGGAAATATCCGGCGAAGCCCATCGAGGTGATCACGCTTGTCTCGAACTCGGCCTGCTTGCGTACCGTGTCGGGAATTCCGCCGGGATAGCGCCGCTGCAGGCCGGCCTCGACCTCATGCACGAACCAGGAATCCTCGGTCTCACCCTCCGGGCACGGGTAACGCGGCATGTAGGTGCCATTGCCTTCGGTGAAGGACACCTCGCACCGCTCGGCGATGGCCAGGGTGTTGTCGCACGCCTCCGGGAGCTCTGCGAAGAGCGCCCGCATCTCGGCCGGTGACTTCAGGTAATAGCTATCGCCTTCGAATTTGAAGCGGTTCCCCTCGGCCATGGTTGATCCGGTCTGTACGCAGAGCAGCACCTCGTGAGCCGCCGCGTCGGATTGCTTGGCGTAATGCAGATCGTTAGTCGCGACCAGCGGCAGCTTCAGCTCTCGCGCTATCCGCAGCAGATCCTCGCGGACCCGGCGCTCGATCGTGATGCCGTGGTCCATCAGTTCCACGTAGTAGTTGCCGGCGCCGAACAGATCTCGAAACTCCGCAGCACTGGCAACAGCGTCGTGGTAGCGACCCAGCCGGAGGTAGGTCTGCACCTCTCCGCCCGGGCAGCCGGTGGTGCCGATCAGTCCGGTCGAGTACCGGGAAAGCAGCTCGCGATCGATCCGCGGCTTGTAGAAGTAACCCTCCAACGAGGCCAGCGAGCTCAAGCGGAAAAGGTTATGCATGCCGGGAGTGTTCTCGGCCCATATCGTCAGGTGGGTGAAGGCGCCGCCGCCGCTGACATCGTCTGACCCACCGTCACCCCAAAGGACCCGTCGGCGCTCGGATCGGTGAGTCTTCGGGGTGAGATACGCCTCGATGCCAACGATTGGCTTCACCGCTGAGGACCTCGACGCCTTGTAAAACTCGTACGCTCCAAAGGTGTTGCCGTGGTCGGTGATCGCGATGGCGGGCATACCCATTTGCTCGCAGCCGGAGAACAGGTCGGCTACTCGCGCCGCCCCATCGAGCATCGAATACTCCGAGTGCACGTGGAGGTGGACGAATGAGCCGTCCCCTGGTTGCGTGCTTCCCGGCATACCTGCACCAACCTCCAAATCGAACCCATTCATTCGCGAGCCGAAGCTCGCGATGCTGCACGCGCTCCTGCCGGAGGCGAGGGGAAGCTCAGCAAGCGCCTACATTAGTCGCCCGATCTCCCCACACCAGTTTGCGACGCGCCTCTGACATTTCCGAGCGGCCGGGTGTCACCTGCAGAGCGCCAGAACCTTCTCAAGGGTCCGGATGTTCCGGACTGTCGAGCTCACGCCAACGATGTCGCTGAACTTCTCGGCGAGCTTGCTCCTTCCAAGGCCGTGTGAGTAGTTCACATAGACCTGCTGGCCGGCGAAGCGGAAGGGTTCATAATCTGCGGCGACTGCAGCCACCTTGTCGCGAGCATTTGCGGCTGGCGTCTTCATCAGGAAGGCCACCGTCACTTGGCTCGGATTGCCGTCCGGATAGGGGTTCTCGGCCAAGATCTTTTTCAGCTGTACCGGCGTCCGCACCGTGACATCGATCGGCCAACCGAAAGTCTTCTTGATGGCGTCGGAGATCTCCCGCTCCACAGTTGCCGCCTTCTTGGTCGAACTGATGATCAAGTTGCCACTGTTGATGTAGGTCCCAACATCGGTGTATCCGAGATCTTCGGCCATGGCGCGCAGCGCGGGCATGGAGATCTTGTTGTTTGGTCCTAGGTTGACACCGCGGAGGAAGGCGACGTAGGTAGCCACCTCGCCATCATTCCAGCCTTCTGTATTGCCTCGACTCCCTTGTCTGGCAAACCGAGTACGCAGTAACAGCCCATCCCAAGGGGCTCGGGTTCAGCGGAGGCAGTTCGTGCGCACGTGATGCTGCCAAGCTGCAGCCACGTTGGACGACCTAGGCCTGACCCTTCAACCACCAAACTCCCGCCGCGGGCTCGGCGGTGTTGCGCCGTACCGTCAACCGTATGGAATCCGTCATTACAGCCACTGAGTCGATCGAGGACTTCTTCGCCCGCTATACCGGCAACCTCACTGCTGGGGACATCGAGGGCCTCGCCGCCGTGTACAACTACCCGTCGCTCGCAGTGACCGCCATGGGCTGCCTCGCGATCACCGATCCTCAGCAGTCACGTGACTTCTTCACCCAAGGCCAGGACTTCTACCGTGGCCGTGGAATCCAAGGCGTACGAGCTCGCGACATTGTGACCGACATTGAGGTGCCCGGTATCTGGGTGGGCCGGCTCGTACTGGAGAATCTCGATGGCAGTGGAGCACCGGTAGACCTGGAACGCAACGCCTACCAGCTCATCACCGCTGCGGATGGGAAACGGCGCATCGCCGTCTCAACCCCGCTCGACGCCTACACCCCCCGAGAGTCGGGCGACTAGACCCCCAGCAGTCGCCCGGGACGCTGTCGCATGAAGACGACCCAGGTGACCAGGCAGCAGACGACGTAGAAGGCAATGAAGGCGGTGCACATGGCGATGAGTCGGCTGCGCCGCGCGCGGAGGTGCTGGGACTGATCACGACGATCATGAAGCGCGGCTACGGTTCAATGCTGAGCGGATCGACTGAATAAACGCCTCTGACGTAGAAACTGTCGGCAGATCGCAGCGTAGAGGGTCTTGACGATACAACCTGTCGACAGTTACTTCTCCACAAGCCGACATC
>DATFQP010000145.1:0-19447 GCA_035264145.1 Propionibacteriaceae bacterium | reverse complement strand
TGTCGGAGTCCGATCTCTCCAGTCCTGGTCGAACTCCCGTTGTTGATCGATGTCGCTTACCGGCGGGCACTTCGGCCCGTCCTCTTCCGCGCGTACGGCGGCGATCCGGAACGGGTCCACGAACGCACCCTTGCCATGATCCGCAAAATCGCCGAGATGACACCGGCGCGGGCCGCGGCAGCCGCTCTCTGCGCCCGGCATCGTACGCCGGTTGAAGTAGCCGGCATCCGGTTCCCCGGACTGGTCGGCCTGGCCGCCGGGATGGACAAGAACGGGTACGCGATTCGATCCTGGGCGGTGCTCGGCTTCGGCCACGCCGAGCTGGGCACCGTCACAGCCCACGCACAACCGGGCAACGATCGCCCACGACTGTTCCGGCTGGAGGCCAGCAACGCCTTGATAAACCGGATGGGATTCAACAACGCCGGTGCCCGCGCGCTGGCCGACCGCCTCGCCACCGCGGGGGTCCTTCGGGGCAACCAGGCCATGGGCCTTCCGCTGGGGATCTCGATCGGCAAGTCCAAGATCACGCCGCTGGCCGAGGTCGCTGAGGACTATCTCAGCTCGCTGCGTTTGCTCACCCCGTACGCCGACTACCTGGCAGTCAATGTCTCCAGCCCCAACACCCCGGGGCTGCGGACGCTGCAGCACGGCGACACCCTCCGAGAATTGATCAAGGCGCTGGTCGGCGAGGCGTGGCGGACTGCCGCCGGCAAGTCGCCGGTACCGATCTTCGTCAAGCTGGCGCCCGACCTGACCGAGGACGCTCTGGAGGAGATACTCGCGGTGTGCATAGAGGAGGGCGTCGAGGGTCTGATCGCCACCAACACGACGCTGTCCCGCGATGGCGTACAGCCAGCTGATCACGCCACGGCAGCCGAGGCCGGCGGGCTCTCCGGGGCACCCCTGACTCGGCGTGCTCGGCAGCTGGTCGCCTTTCTCAGCGCCCGCACTTCGCTGCCGGTCATCGGGGTGGGCGGCATCCTCACTCGCGATGACGGCCAGGCCATGCTCGACGCCGGCGCCCGGCTCTTGCAGGTCTACACCGGCTACGTCTACCGTGGCCCGGCCCTTGTCTCCGCGCTCAATCGACTCGAACCGCCCGCAGGGATCTCATGATCAGCTACGGCCAGCGCCTCGTCGCCGCGTTGCGGCAACGCGGGCCGCTGTGCGTCGGCATCGACCCGCATCCCGGCGTGCTCGCGTCCTGGGACCTCCCGCTCAACTCGAACGGCCTCGAGCGATGCGCGCGCGGACTGGTGGAGGCACTCGGCGAGCTGGTGCCCGTCTTCAAGCCGCAGTCCGCGTTCTTCGAGGCCTACGGTGCGGCAGGCGTCGCGGTCCTCGAGCGGACCCTGACCGACATCGCCGCCATGGGAGCCCTGTCGCTACTGGACGTCAAGCGCGGCGACATCGGCTCGACGATGGCTGCCTACACCGCCGCCTACCTGTGCGAGGGCTCACCACTGGCTGCAGATGCCATCACCGTCAACCCCTACCTGGGCTTCGGTTCCTTGGATGGCGCGATCGCGCTGGCCCGAAGTCAGGGGCGCGGCGTCTACGTCTTGGCCCTGACCAGTAACCCCGAGGGTCCGGAGATCCAGCACGCCACGACAGCCGACGGCCGGACCGTCGGGCAGCTCATCATCGATCGGGCAGCAAGCTGCAATACCGGTCCGGAACTGGGCTCGGTGGGAGTCGTCGTCGGAGCCACGATCAAGGCACCGGGCGTTGACTTTGGTCGACTGAACGGATCGATTCTCGCTCCGGGCCTCGGTGCCCAAGGCGCGACAGCCGGTGATCTGCGCAGGGTGTTCGGCTCGGCCTGCGAGAACGTGTTGCCGGCCATGAGCCGGGAGGTGATGAACGCAGGCCCGGAGCCTGCAGCGCTTCGCACGGCCGCCCGGCACGCTCTGGGGGAGATGGAAGCCGCCATCGCAGTGAGGTAAGTTCTTTTCGCACTGGGTCCGGTGAGTGCCCGAGCCGAATCCGGGGCCCGAAGGTGCGGCGTAGATGAGGACGCGAGCGTGACGATTCCCCCGTTGAGCGACGAGCAGCGTTCGCAGGCCAGAAGCGCCGCCACCCAGGCGCGGCGGCGGCGCGCCGAGATCAAATCGGCCCTGCGGGCCGGCACCTGCAGTTTGGCGGACGTGCTGGCCATGGCAGAACGAGACGACGTCCTGGCGCACGCCAAGGTCATCGATGTTCTGAAGGCGCTGCCGAGGGTCGGCGCCGTACGAGCCGCTCGGGTCATGGAGCGGCTGGACATCGCCGCGAACCGTCGGCTCCGCGGGTTGGGTAAGCACCAGACGGCTGCGCTGATCGCTGAGTTCGCTGGAGGGTCGTCCCCCTCCACGACACCAACCGCGTCGCCGGATTCACCCGGATCAGCCGCCACGTCGTGACCTCTCCACGGCTGACCGTGGTCTCTGGTCCCACAGCAGTCGGCAAGGGAACCGTCGTCGCGCGTCTTCGCTCGGAACACCCCGAGATCTTCGTCTCAGTTTCGGCCACGACTCGCCCGCCCCGGCCGGAGGAAGTCGACGGCGTGCACTACCTCTTTGTCACGGAACCGGAATTCGACGCCCTGATCGAGGAGAACGCCCTGCTCGAGTGGGCGGTGGTGCACGGCGTCTACCGATACGGGACGCCGAAGGCGCCGGTGCTCGAGGCGCTTGCCGCCGGGAAGAACGCCCTGCTCGAGATCGACCTGCAGGGAGCACGGCAGGTGCGCGAAACCCTTCCAGATGCTCGGTTCGTGTTTCTGGCGCCGCCATCCTGGGAGGAGCTAGTCCGCCGACTGAGCGGCCGAGGAACCGAGTCTGCCGCTCAGCAGGAACGCCGGCTCATCACCGCCGAGGCCGAAATGGCGGCCCAGGCCGAGTTCGACCACGTGGTCGTCAACCGCGAGATAGGCCAAGCGGTCGAAGACTTGGTAGCCTTGTTACGGCTGTGACGTTGCGCAGGCCTGTGTTGGCCTGTCCAACGACACAATCCACAGCCGCTCCTGTCCACGAACCGAAGGTTGATCTTGTCCGGACAACACCATGTCGCCGAGGGAATCACCAACCCTCCGATCGATGATCTGCTGACCCATTCCGACTCCAAGTACAAGCTGGTCCTCTTCGCCGCGAAGCGGGCACGTCAGATCAACGCCTACTACTCCCAGCTAGGTGAGGGTCTGTTGGACCACGTCGGGCCCTTGGTCGAGACGACCGTCCAGGAAAAGCCACTCTCCATCGCGCTCCGCGAGGTGAACGCCGGCAAGCTGTCGTGCAGCGATGTCGATCCCGAAGACGAGGAGGCCGTTCGCAGCGCGGACCCCTACGACCCGTCGGCCTGATCCGCCGACCTTCCTCGCGACGAGGATGACGGACAGCCCATGAGCAACATCATCCTCGGTGTCTCGGGCGGCATCGCCGCGTACAAGGCATGCGAGCTGCTGCGCCGCCTGGTGGGGAACGGCCACGACGTTACGGTGGTGCCCACCGACGCGGCCCTGGAGTTCGTGGGCGTCAGCACCTGGGCTGCGCTCTCCGGCAAGCCGGTGCACACACAAGTCTGGGATGACGTCCACCTCGTACCGCACGTCATGCTCGGCAAAGATGCCGACCTGGTCTACGTGGCGCCGGCGACGGCTGACCTGCTTGCGCGAGCCGCCGGCGGCCGTGCCGACGACCTGCTGACCAACGTCTTGTTGACTGCTCGCTCACCGGTCGTCTTCGCCCCCGCCATGCACACCGAGATGTGGCTGCACCCGGCGACCCAGGCGAACGTAGCGACGCTTCGCGAACGCGGTTACGTGGTGGTCGAACCGGACTCGGGCCGGCTGACCGGACCCGACTCCGGGCCCGGCCGACTGCCCGATCCGGTGGAACTGTTCGCGGTGGCCGCCGTCGTCCTGGCTGACTCCCAAGTCGCCGATCGAGCGGCAAGCCAGGATCTCGCCGGGCTCACCGTCGCGGTGAGCGCCGGCGGAACTCGCGAGCATCTCGACCCCGTACGGTTCCTGGGCAACTCCTCGTCGGGGCTGATGGGCTGGGCCCTGGCGCGCGCCGCTGGACTGCGCGGCGCATCGGTTCGGCTCGTCGCCGCCAACGTCACGGCGCTGCCGCCGCCGAACGTCGCGGTTCAGCACGTTACCTCGACCGCCGACCTTGCGGAAGCGATGACCGTCGCCGCCAAGGATGCCGATCTTGTCGTGATGGCCGCGGCACCGGCCGACTTCAGCCCGGCCAGAGCCAGCGAAACGAAGATCAAGAAGTCCGGCTACGCCGGCCTGCAGATCGACCTGGTGCAGACACCTGACGTGCTGGCCGGCCTTGCGTCGGAGCGCACGGATCCGGGGCAGGTGCTGGTCGGGTTCGCGGCAGAAACCCCGGATGCCGAGCACAGCCTGCTGGACCTGGGCCGAGCCAAACTGCGGCGCAAGGGCTGCGACTTGCTTGTCCTGAACGAGGTTGGCCGCGGCCTCGTCTTCGGCCAACCTGACAGTGCTATCACCCTGCTCAGCACCGCCGGCGTCGGCCCGACGATCACAGGCAGCAAGGACACGCTGGCGCATCGTATTTGGGATGCGGCGCTGGGCCTGCGCTTGGCCCGGTAAGTTCGGCGGTCACAGGGATAGGAACGGCATCGAGGACAACCAATGGCGGGCAGATACTTCACTTCGGAATCGGTCACCGAGGGGCATCCGGACAAGATCGCGGATCAGATCAGCGACTCCGTTCTGGACGCGCTGATCACCGGCGACCCGCATAGCCGGGTCGCCGTCGAATGCCTGGTGACGACGGGTCTCGTGGTGGTGGCAGGCGAGGTGACCACGGATTCCTACGTCGAGATCCCGAGCTTGGTCCGGCGCAGGATCGTGGAGATCGGCTACGACTCTTCGACCAAGGGTTTCGACGGCAACTCCTGCGGAGTCACGATCGCCATCGGGCAGCAGTCGCCCGACATCGCTGCGGGGGTTGACACCGCCTACGAAAGCCGCATCGGCACCGCTCATGACCTGCTGGATCTGCAAGGAGCGGGCGACCAGGGCCTGATGTTCGGTTACGCCTGCGGGGAGACACCGAGTCGAATGCCGCTGCCTATCGAATTGGCCCATCGGCTGGCCGAACAACTGTCGACCGTCCGCAAGGAGGGCACCATGCCCTACCTGCGGCCAGACGGCAAGACGCAGGTGACCGTCGAGTACGAGGACGACCAGCCGGTGCGTCTTGACACCATTGTCGTGTCCAGCCAGCACGCCGGGGACATCGATCTCGAGGCGCTGCTCACTCCGGATGTCCGTAAGCACGTTGTCGACCCGGTCCTGGAGCGTTACGACATCATCGCCGACGACTATCGGCTCCTGGTCAATCCGACCGGCCGGTTCGAAATCGGCGGCCCGATGGGGGATGCCGGCCTCACCGGGCGGAAGATCATCGTGGACACCTATGGCGGCATGGCCCGCCACGGCGGAGGCGCCTTCTCCGGCAAGGATCCCTCCAAGGTGGACCGTTCAGCGGCGTACGCGATGCGCTGGGTGGCCAAAAACGTGGTGGCGTCCGGACTGGCGGCTCGCTGCGAGGTCCAGGTGGCGTATGCCATCGGGAAGGCACACCCGGTGGGTTTCTACGTCGAGACGTTCGGCACCGCGGCGGTGCCGAACGAGCAGATCCGCCGGGCGGTCCTCGACGTGTTCGACCTCCGACCAGCGGCGCTCATCCGCGACCTCGACTTGAAGCGCCCGATCTACGCCCAAACCGCGGCGTACGGGCACTTCGGTCGTGAGCTGCCTGACATCACATGGGAGCGCACCGATCGCGCCGGAGCGTTGGCGGCTGCCGTTCGCGGCTGAGCTTCGCGGCTCGGGCAACGGGCCGCCGGTGTCAGCGGGTGCTGCCTATCATCTGGTGTGCCGACCGAGCAACGATCGCAACCCATCGCCCGGGTCGCGGTCGATGTCTCCCTGAGCCATCTGGACAGGCCGTTCGACTACGCCGTCACCGAGGCCCAGGACCCGGTCGCCGTGCCGGGTGCGCGGGTGCGGGTGCGCTTCGCCGGCACGTTGCGCGATGGGTTCATCCTCGACCGGCTTGGCCAGACCGATCACGACGGCGAGCTGGCACCGCTGCACAAGGTCATTTCGGCCGAGACGGTGCTCACCCCCGAGGTGGCCAATCTCGTCCGGCAGGTAGCTGACCACTACGCCGGCACCTTTGCCGACGTGATGCGGCTGGCGGTTCCACCCCGGCACGCGGCAACCGAGCAAGCCCGGCGTGCCGCTGTCGAACAGGCCATGCCGGGCGTTGATCGATGCAGCGGTCCGTTGGCGGAGTATCCCACCGGGGACGCCTACCTGGAGGCGGTGCGGCGCGGCGCCGATCCCCGGGCGATGTGGCAGGTAACGCCCTCTGCCGACCCTGCCGGTGACTGGGCGCTGGGGCTGGCCGGTGCCGCTCGGGCGTGTGCGGACAGCGGCCGAGGAGCGGTGATCGTGGTGCCGGACGCGCGGGACCTCGCCCGTCTCGAGGCCGCCTGTCTCCGAATCCTGGGACGAGCGGCCTTCAGCGTGCTCGTTGCCGAAGCCGGCCCGGCGGCTCGCTATCGGGCGTTCCTGGCCGCCCTTCGCGGTGATGTGCCAGTCGTCATAGGCAACCGGGCCGCGGCATTTGCGCCCGTCCGCCACCTCGGGCTCGTCGCACTGTGGGACGACGGTGATGACCTGCTCGCCGAGCAGCGAGCACCATACCCGCATGCTCGCGATGTGCTGGCCATCCGGGCCGCCGAGACCGGGGCCGCCGTCTTGTTCGCGAGCTACGGGCGCACCGCCGAACAGCAGGCCTGGCTAGATCGGGGTTGGCTTCGGGAGCTGAGTCAGGAACGCACCGTCGTCCGCCATGCCGCCCCGCGGGTGAAGGTGGCTATCGACTCTGACTACGCCCTGGCTCAGGACCCGGTGGCCGCCGCCGCCCGGCTGCCGCACGACGTCTTCGAGGTCATGCGTGCTGCCCTGCCGCAGGGCCCGGTGCTCGTCCAGGTGCCCCGTGTCGGGTATCTGGTCGCCCTGGTCTGCCAGGGCTGCCGGGAGCCCGTCCGCTGCCGATTCTGCGCCGGACCGACCCGGGTCGCGTCGCGATCTCCGAGCGCTGAGGCACCGGCCCATGCGTCGTGTGACTGGTGCGGACGTCTGCAGATCGATTGGGAATGCCCGATCTGCGGATCCCGGGGGATGCGCGCGCCCATCGTCGGCGCCAGCCGCACGGCCGAGGAACTCGGCAAGGCCTTCCCTCAGACGCCGGTACGGCAAGTGCTCGCCGGGACGGCCGCCGCCACAGTGCCGGAGTTGTCGACAATCGTCGTTGCTACGCCGGGCACGGAGCCTCCAGCGGATGGCGGGTACGCGGCTGCCGTACTGCTTGATGCCCAGCTGTTGCTGCTACGTCGCGACCTGCGGGCGGCGGAGGAGGCGCTTCGACGTTGGCTCAATGTCGTGGCCCTCGTTCGCGGCGGCGCGGAAGGCGGGTCTGTCATCGCGGTGGGGGACAGCTCCGCCCGAGCCTTGCAGGCCCTCGTCCGGGTGGATCCCGCGGGCTTCGCCGCGCGCGAGCTTTCCGAACGGGTTGAGGCCGGCTTTCCTCCGGCGGTGAGGATGGTGACCGTGGAAGGGCCACCAGATGCCCTGGAGGAGTTCCGCAACCTGGTGGACCTTCCGCCGCACGCCCAGATGATGGGTCCGATCAATCTGGCTCCGGAGCGCAGCGGAGGAGAGCCGCAGATAGGCCGACTCACCCTGCGGGCTCCCAGGTCCGCTGGGCGGGCCTTGGCCGGGGCTGCGAAGGGGGTGGCGGCCATCCGCAGTGCCCGCAAGAGCGAGGGGCCGCTGCGGATTCGCGTCGACCCTGTTGCCCTCGAGTAGCCCGCGCTCTGGCCGGTAGGCTGCCGCGGTGCGAATCGTCTTCGCCGGCACCCCAGAGGTGGCCGTGCCCTCGCTGGACGCCCTGGTCCGCTCCCGCCACGAGGTGGTCGGCGTGGTGACCCGGCCGGACGCGCCGAGCGGGCGCGGGAAAAAGCTCACCGCCAGCCCGGTCGCCGACCGCGCGGCCGAGCTCGGGATCGAGATCCTCAAGCCGTTACGCCCGCGCGACGACGACTTCGTCACCCGGCTGGCAGAAATCGCCCCGGACTGCTGCCCCGTTGTTGCGTACGGGGCGCTACTGCCGCAGCGAGTCCTCGACATCCCAGCGTACGGATGGATCAACCTGCATTTCTCGCTGCTGCCCGCCTGGCGCGGCGCCGCTCCGGTGCAGCACGCCATTCTGGCCGGTGACCAGATCACCGGCGCGACCACCTTCCGGATTGTCCGCGAGCTTGACGCTGGCCCGACCTTTGCCAGCATCCGGGAGCCGATCCAGCCGTCCGATACCGCCGGTGACCTGCTGCACCGGTTATCGATCACCGGAGCCGCGCTGCTCGTCGAGACCATTGACGGCATCGAGGATGGCACCCTGAGCGCCCAGCCGCAGCCGGATGCCGACGTGACCTACGCCTCCAAGATCAGCGTGGAGGATGCGCAGATCGACTGGGTGAAGCCGGCTGAAGAGATCCATCGGCTGATCCGGAGCTGCGCTCCGGCCCCCGGCGCGTGGACCACCTTCTGCGGCCAGCGTCTGAAGATCAACGCCGCCATTGTGACGGACGACTCACTGCCCCCGGGGGCGCTCCATGTCACCAAGAGGTCAGTGGAGGTGGGTACCGGTACGACATCGCTCGAGCTGATCCAGGTCCAGGCCCAGGGCAGGAAACCCATGGCCGCGTCCGACTGGGCCCGTGGCATATCGTTCGGCGATCACCCGACGCTCGGTTCCTAGACCGGTGGCCCAACCTCGCCGATTGCCTCCAGATCGGGCCCGACGGCTGGCGTTCGACGCATTGCGGTCGGTGAACTCGGGGGGCGGATATGCGAACCTGGTGTTGCGTGGTCTGCTCGACCAACGCCGGTTGGAGCCACGCGACGCGGGCTTGGCCACTGAGCTGCTGTTCGGAACCTGCCGCTGGCAGGGCAGCTACGACGCGATCATCTCCGCGGCGGCCGGCAAGCCCGTGCAGTCATGGCAGCCGGCCGCGGTCGATCTGCTGCGGCTTGGCACTCATCAGCTGATGGCCATGCGGATTCCCGCCTCGGCCGCCGTCTCCGCCACCGTCGATCTTGCTGCCGCGACGGTGGGCCGGCGGATCACCGGCCTGATCAACGCCGTGCTGCGGCGGGTCGCCGCCCAGGACCTGGCTGGCTGGATGGACGACCTGACCGTTGGCCTGGATGATCGAGACGCGCTGGGCCTGCGAACTGCGCACCCGCGGTGGATCGTGGACGCCTACGCCGATCTGCTGCCGGCCGAAGAACTCGAGGTCGCCCTGACGGCCAACAACGCCACCCCGGTCGTCACGCTGGCGGTCCGACCAGGCCTCTGCACTGTGGAGCAGCTGGTCGCGGCAGGGGCGCAAAGGTGTGAGCACTCCCCGTTCGGTGCTCGCTGGAGCGGCAATCCAAGCGAGCTCGCCGCGGTCCGGGAGGGTCGAGCCGGCGTTCAAGATGAGGGCTCCCAGCTCGTCGCGTGGGCACTCACCCGGCCTTCGGCTCCGGCCGGCTGGTGGCTTGACCTGTGCGCCGGACCAGGGGGCAAGACCGCCCTACTGGCCGGCTTGGCGGCGAGTGAGCACAGCAAGATTCTGGCCGGGGACGTCAGCCAGCATCGCGCCGCCTTGGTGGCGAGCGCGGTCCGGCGCTACGCCGGTGCCGGTGTGGTCATCGCCGACGGAATCCGGCCGCCCTGGAGCGCTGGCCAGTTCATCCGGGTCATGGCCGACGTGCCGTGCACCGGGTTGGGTGCGCTGCGCCGGCGGCCAGAGGTTCGTTGGCGCCGCACCCCGACAGACCTGGAGCAACTCGTTCAGCTTCAGGCCCGTCTCCTGAGGTCGGCGCTCGAGGCCACCTCACGTGGTGGCGTGGTCAGCTACGTGACGTGCTCCCCACACCGCCGGGAGACCAGCGATGTCGTGGAACAGGTGCTGACCGGCCGGTCGGACTTCGAGTTGATCGACCCCGCTGAAGTGCTGCCCACCCTGTCGGGAATCCGCCGCGGTCCGTACCTTCAACTGTGGCCTCACCGGCACGACACCGATGCCATGTTCGGAGCCTTTCTTCGGCGCCGGAGTTGACCGGCCAGACCGGTCGGGCGGAGCCGGACAAGGAGCGCTGAGCGAGCCTGCCATCCGCCTCGCTAGCAAACGGATCGCACTAGAGTCGGAGGGTGGCTCCCCGGATCATGCCGAGTCTGCTGTCCGCCGACTTTGCCAATCTGCAGTCCGCGATCGAATCCGTGCCGAGTTCTGATGCAGTGCACGTTGACGTGATGGATAACCACTTCGTGCCGAACCTGACTCTCGGTCTGCCCGTGGTCGAGTCGATCCGCAAGATCACGTCAGCCATGCTGGACATTCACTTGATGATCGAGGACCCGGACCGGTGGGCGCCTGCCTACGCCGAAGCCGGCGCGGAGTCGGTCACGTTCCATGTCGAGGCAGCCGGCGCGCCAGTGCGGCTCGCCCGCGAGCTGCGCAGCAACGGCGCCCGGGCCGGGATGGCCCTGAAACCAACCACGCCTATCGAGCCCTTTGAGGATCTGCTTCCCGAACTGGACATGGTGTTGATCATGACGGTCGAGCCGGGATTCGGCGGCCAGACGTTCCTCGACCTGTGCCTTCCCAAGATCACCAGAGCGCGCGAGATGATCGACAAGTACGGTGGTGACGTGTGGTTGCAGATCGACGGCGGTGTTTCGGTCGAGACGATCGAACGGAGCGCGGCGGCCGGAGTCGATTCGTTCGTCGCCGGATCGGCAGTCTTCGGTGCCGAGAATCCGGACGCCATGGTGACCGCGTTGCGGGAGCTGGCGACCGCCCGGGCTGTCTGAGTCAGTTCCCCTGCCGGCGCCGGAGGTAACGCTCGAATTCGGCCGCGATTGCCTCGCCACTGGCCTCGGGTAGTTCGGCTGCGTCCTGCTGCTGCTCCAGTCCGGAGACGTACTCGGCGACCTCTGCATCCTCGGCGGCAAGCTCGTCGACGCCTCGTTCCCAGGCGCGGGACAGTTCAGCGAGCTCGCCGAGATCGAGCGCCGCGTCGGTCAGATTCTCCAGCTGGGAGAGCAGCGCCAAGGTGGCCTTCGGGCACGGCGGGTGAGACACATAATGCGGCACCGCAGCCCACAGGGACAGCACTTGCAGCCCCCCGCGCGACAGTGCTTCTGCCAACACACCGACGATGCCGGTAGGGCCTTCGTAACTGGATGGCTCGAGCCCGTACATCTCCATCAGTTCGCGATCTCGAGTGGACACCGAGACCGGGATCGGCCGAGTATGCGGGGTATCGGCCAGCAAGGCGCCGAGAATGTAAATCCGTTGGGCGTTTGCCGACGTCAATGCCGACATGATCCGAGCGCTGAACTGGCGCCAGCGAAGATTCGGTTCCAGTCCGTGCACGAGCACGAGATCCCGGCCGTCAGGCAGTTCAGAGATCTTGATCTCGGTGGTCGGCCAGATCAGCTCGCGTTCACCATTTCTGCCCCGTACATGGGGGCGGTTGACCTGGTAGTCGTAAAAGTCGTCCGGATCGAGCGCAAAGGCCAGCTCGGCCCCGTAGGCAGCCGCTAGGTGTTCTACCGCTCCGGTTGCCGCATCGCCGGCATCGTTCCAGCCGCCGAATGCCGCGATTACCACCGGATCGTGCAGACCACGGAGGTCTCGGGGCGCATCGACCATGACTCTCACTGTAGCCGGAGGAACTCAGGAAGCCCGGGTGTTGGACAGAGCGCCGAATCGTGATAAGTCCTCCGGCAGCTTCACCGCAGCCGTATCCTCGCAAGATGCCCAATGATCTTCGCAGCACACTCTCCCGCCGAGTGGTGATTGGCGACGGTGCGATGGGCACGATGCTTCAGGGCTACGACCTGGCGCTGGACGACTTCGACCAGCTCGAAGGCTGCAACGAAATCTTGAATCTCACCCGTCCGGATGTCGTCCGGGCGATCCACGACGCCTACTTCGAGGTTGGCGTGGACGCAGTCGAGACAAACACGTTCGGGGCCAACCTGTCCGCGCTCGGCGAGTATGGGATTTCGGACCGCATCTACGAGCTGGCCAAGGCAGCGGCGACCATTGCTCGGGCGTCGGCCGATGCGTACAGCACGCCAGAACGTCCGCGGTGGGTGCTCGGCAGTGTGGGTCCTGGCACCAAGCTGCCGACGCTCGGCCATGTGGCGTTCGGGCCGCTGCGTGACGCCTACCAGTCTCAGGTCGAAGGAATGCTCACCGGTGGCATCGACGCCGTCCTGATCGAGACCTCCCAGGATCTGCTCCAGACCAAGGCCGCAACCTTGGGGGCCAAGAGGGCCATCGCCTCCGCCGGTGGGGACATGCCGCTGATCGTGCACGTGACGGTGGAGACAACGGGCACCATGCTTCTCGGCACGGAGATCGGCGCCGCGTTGACCGCCCTCGAGCCACTTGGCATCGACTTCATCGGGCTCAACTGCGCAACCGGGCCCTCAGAGATGAGCGAGCACCTGCGCCACCTGTCCCGTTACGCCTCGATCGGTATCAGCTGCATGCCGAACGCGGGACTGCCGCAGCTGACTTCCGATGGCGCTCACTACCCGTTGAAGCCCGTCGAACTGGCCGACGCCCTCGAGCAGTTCACTACAGAGTTCGGCCTCGGGCTCGTCGGAGGTTGCTGCGGCACGACGCCAGAGCACCTTCGTCACGTCGTGGAGCGTCTGCACGACCGGCCGGTCGTAGCCCGCCAGCCGACCCACGTGGCCGCGGCGGCGTCGTTGTACGCCGACGTACCGTTCCGTCAGGACACCAGCTACCTGTCGATCGGGGAACGGACGAACGCCAACGGGTCCAAGGCGTTCCGGGAGGCTCTGCTGGAGGAGCGGTGGGACGATTGCGTCGACATCGCGCGATCCCAGATCCGCGACGGAGCCCATCTTCTCGACCTCAATGTCGACTACGTCGGTCGTGACGGGCCAGCCGACATGCGGGAATCGGCGTTCCGGCTGTCCACCGCTTCAACCTTGCCCATCGTGCTCGACTCGACCGAACCCGCCGTGCTGCAAGCCGGACTGGAATGCCTCGGCGGGCGCTCGGTGATCAACTCCGTCAACTACGAGGACGGTGACGGACCGGAATCCCGCTTCACGAAGATCATGAAGCTGGTGAAGGAGTATGGCGCCGCGGTGATCGGGCTGACCATCGACGAGGAGGGCCAGGCTCGTGCGGCCGAGTGGAAGGTGCGGGTCGCCTCCCGGCTGATCACCGACTTGACCGAGAAGTGGGGGCTACGCCGCAGCGACATCGTGCTCGACTGCCTCACCTTTCCCATCGCCACCGGGCAGGAGGAGACGCGCCGCGACGGCATCGAGACGATCGAGGCGATCCGTGAGGTGAAGCGGCGCTATCCCGACGTGCAAACCACTTTGGGTCTCTCGAACATCTCCTTCGGCCTGAACCCGGCAGCACGAGTCGTGCTGAATTCCGTCTTCCTGCACGAGTGCATCGAGGCCGGCCTTGACTCCGCCATCGTGCACGCCGCCAAAATCTCCCCCGTAGCGCGAATCCCCGAGGAGCAACGCCAGGTCGCCCTCGACATGATCTACGACCGCCGCCGAGCAGCAACGGCCACGGAGCCGGCGTATGACCCGTTGCAGCGCTTCCTGGAGCTCTTCGAAGGCGTGACGACGGCCGATACCAAGGCCGAGCGGGCGGCGGCGCTGCAGGCTCTGCCGGTGACGGATCGCCTCCAACGCAGGATCATCGACGGCGAGGGCAAGGGACTCAATGATGACCTTGAGCAAGCCATGGCTGAGGGCAAGGCTGCCATGTCGATCATCAACGAGGACCTGCTGGCCGGCATGCGAGTCGTCGGGGAACTGTTCGGCTCGGGGCAGATGCAGCTGCCTTTCGTCCTGCAGTCCGCCGAAGTCATGAAGTCCGCGGTCGCCTACCTCGAGCCGCATTTGGAGAAGACCGACGCGGACGGCAAGGGCACGATTGTGCTGGCCACCGTCAAAGGCGACGTGCATGACATCGGCAAGAACCTGGTCGACATCATCCTCACCAACAATGGCTACACCGTGGTCAATCTGGGCATCAAACAACCGATCGGCTCGATCATCGAGGCGGCCGAGCAGCATCGAGCGGACGCCATCGGGATGTCCGGGCTCCTGGTGAAATCTACCGTGGTGATGAAGGAGAACCTGGAGGAGTTGAACGCCCGGGGGCTGGCCACCAGCTATCCGGTCTTTCTCGGCGGGGCCGCTCTGACCCGGGCGTACGTCGAGCAGGATCTGCGTGAAGTCTTCGCTGGCGAAGTCCGCTATGCCCGCGATGCCTTCGAGGGTCTGCGGTTGATGGACGCCCTCATGGCGGTCAAGCGCGGGGAGGAGGGAGCCGCGCTGCCGGCTCCGCGCGAGCGTCGCGTGAAGGCTCGTGGGGGCACGCTGGTTGAAGACCGGGTGGCGGTCGATGCGCCCCAGCGGTCGGACGTGGCAACCGACATCGACGTACCGGTCCCACCGTTCTGGGGGGATCGCATCGTCAAGGGCATCGCGTTGGCGGACGTCGTGAAGTTCCTGGACGAGCGTGCCACCTTCATGGGGCAGTGGGGGTTGAAGGGGGTGCGCGGCGGCGCGTCCTATGACGAGCTGGTCGAAAGTGAAGGCCGACCACGATTGCGAGCCTGGCTCGACCGGATTCAGACGACCTCGATCGCCGAGTTCGCGGTGGTCTACGGCTACTGGCCCTGCTACAGCGAGGGCGACACCGTCGTGGTCCACGAACCCGGTGTCGACGTCGACGACCCTCGCGGTGAAGTGGCGCGCTTCACCTTCCCGCGCCAGCGGCGGCCACGATACCTGTGCCTCGCCGACTTCTTCCGCGATCGTGACCTGGCCCTGCGCAAGGGTCCAGACGTCATCGCCTTCCACCTGGTCACGATGGGGGCGGCCGTCGGTCGGGCGACGGCGAAGCTGTTCGAGCAGAACGCCTATCGGGACTACCTGGAGCTACACGGGCTGAGCGTGCAGCTGACCGAAGCCTTGGCGGAAATGTGGCACGCGAGGATTCGCGCGGACCTCGGTTTCGCTCGTGACGATGGCCCAGTCGACGACATGATCCGGGACCAGGCCTACCGAGGCTCCCGTTATTCCTTCGGCTATCCCGCCTGTCCCGATCTGGAAGACCGGACGAAGCTTGTCAATCTGCTTCGCCCGGAGCGGATCGGCGTCACGCTTTCGGAGGAGCTGCAGCTGCATCCGGAACAGTCGACGGACGCGCTGATCGTCCATCATCCTGAGGCCAAGTACTTCAACGCCCGCTGACCGAATCCGCAGCCGGTCCCTCACACCGGCGGCGCGCACGGGCGGCCAGGCGACCGCAGTGAAATCCCGACGTCCGACTCCCAGCTCCGCGCCGGCGGTTCCCGGTTCTCTTCTGGCGCTGACGTCCCGTGGCGTTGACCGGAACGAAGTGCAGAGCGAAGCGGGATCGAGCGTAGAAATTCCGGATAGGTCACCAGGACCCTCGCCTGCACTGGGAGAATGACCGGGCTATGACCAAGACCTCGACTCTCGCTGCGGCGCTGTGGGACTTCGACGGAACCTTGGTTGACTCGGAGCCGTTGTGGTTGGATGCGGAATTCGACCTCATCGCCGACCTCGGCGGGACGTGGTCCATCGACCACGCGGACCAATTGATCGGCAACTCGCTGCTCGACTCCGGCTCCTACATCTTGAACACGATCGGGCGGCATGACCTGAGCCCGGCCTGGGTGGTCGACGAGTTGATCATCCGAGTAATCCAAGCCTTGAGTTCCCGGCCCATCCCGTGGCGCCCAGGGGCTCGCGAACTCCTGGCCTCCTTTGCTGCAGCAGCCGTCCCCTGCGCCTTGGTTTCGGCGTCCTATCGAGTCATGTTGGACGCGGTGCTGAGCCAGCTGCCCGCAGACACCTTCGCTGTGTCAGTGGCGGGCGACGAGGTGCAGAACGGCAAGCCGCACCCGGAGCCGTACGAGACCGCGGCAGCAGCCCTGGGAGTCGACACCCGCCATTGCGTCGTCCTCGAGGATTCGATCACCGGTGCCCGATCCGGTAATGCGGCCGGCGCCCTGGTTATCGCCGTGCCGGGACGGGTGCCCATCCCACCCGCTCCCCGCCGCCGTCACGTCACGTCGCTGACGGAACTCGATGCGGTGGTCGTTGCGAAATGGCTCGAGCAGGCCGATGGCCAAAGTTAAGCCGCTCCGACCTGGCCAAGGCGTGGCCGCGCTCACGACCGTCTGCGCCTTCGTGCTGAGCGTCACGGGCTGCCAGCTCAACGGTTCGGTCAGTCCGTCTCCCACGCCCAGCCGCGAACCGCCCAGACCTTTCACTGTGATGAGCACGGATTTGGTTCGCGTCACGGATCCGGCGGCGATCACTGACGCCGCGTCCGCCGTCGTGTCGTTGAACGTGTTCCAGCGGTTGATGACCGCCGATCCCGGCCAGTCGGTCCTGAAGCCCGACGCCGCGCGGGACTGCATCTTCACCTCGACGACCATCTACAGCTGCACATTGAACGAAGGGCTCACCTTCCACAACGGACATCCGCTGACCGCCAGCGACGTGAAGTTCAGCATCCAGCGGGCGACCCGGCTCAATGTGGCCGGATCTTCGACGTCGCTGTTGTCCTCGCTCCGCCGGATCGAAACGCCCGATGAGCAGACGGTACGGTTCCAGCTCAGCCGTCCCGACACCCAATTCGCCTGGGCCCTTGCCTCACCTGCAGCCTCGATCCTCGACGAGGAGGTCTATCCGCAAGACGACATCCGGCCACCTACTGAATCGGTGGTGGGATCCGGGCCGTTTGCCGTGGCGCACCGCGACGAGCGCTCCCTGTTGCTGACGCGTCACGGCACCTATGTCGGGCGCAACCCGGCCCAGATGCAAGCTCTGGAATACCGTACTGTCCCAGACTCGGCCAGTATCGAGGACGCCATGGCCAACGGCAAGGTCGACGTGGTCTGGCGCGGGCTGAACTCCGCGGCCATCACGCGGTACAGCCGCCAAGTACGATCCAGTGCCGACCGGGTCACCGTCGACGGATTCACCGAACACACCTACGTCGGGGAGCGAGTCATTCAACTCGGCTGGAACCCTGCGTCGGCAATGCGAGGGAACAAGCCGCTGCGACAGGCGATCACCGCAGCACTACAAGGTGACCGGACGCTCGACTCCGTCGTTCCACCCGGCATTCCCGGTCACGTGACCAGCTTCCCGGTCGGCGGCAAGGCTACGCCCAAGATCACCTGGAAGAATCGCATTCCGCTGACACTGGCGTACGACAGCACAGCACCCGACGCCTTGGACATCGCAACCCAGGTCCGGACACGGTTGGAGAACTCCGGCGGGCTCAGTGTCCAGCTGCGGGCGGACACACCGGTCGCCGACCTCTGGCTGCTCGACCGCAAAGCGTGGACTTCGACCGGCCTTGCCTGGTTGCAGCCATACATCGACGCCCCGCTGCCGACCGCCGCGACGACGATCCAGACCATTGTCACCGAGTTCCGGAAGACCACCGACAATGAGGCTGCTGCGCGGCTACTCGGCTCACTCCAGAAGCAGGCGGCCGTGGACGACGTGCTGGTGCCGATGAGCCAGAGCGACGAGTACCTGTACGCCCGGGCCGGGGTCGAGGTCAGCGATGCAGGGTTCGGGCCGGGCTGGCAGCTCGGGCTCTACGGAATCTCGAATGGCTGACCAGCCCCCGTCCGGGGTCAGGCATGGACCATTCGAGGCGGGGGAGCGGATCGCCCTCACTGACCCGAAGGGTCGCCGCTACTCCATCGTGCTCGGTGCCGGCGCACAGTTCCACACGGCGAAGGGTCCTGTGAACCACGATGATCTGATCGGGCGGCCCGAGGGGGTGGTGGTGACCTCCGCCAGGGGCGTGGAGTATCTGGCCATGCGACCCTTGCTGCGCGAGTTCACGGTCGCGATGCCTCGGGGCGCGGCAGTCATCTATCCGAAGGACGCAGCGCTGATCGTCATGGGGGCCGACATCTTTCCTGGTGCCACCGTGTTGGAGGCCGGCGCGGGGTCGGGAGCGCTCAGCTGCGCACTGCTGCGCGCGCTGGGCTCGACCGGCCACCTGATCTCGTACGAACGGCGGGAGGATTTCGCGTCGATCGCCCGCCGGAACGTCGAAGACTTCTTCGGCCAGCCGCACCCAGCCTGGGATCTGCGCGTTGGCGACCTGGTGGCGTCCCTTGCCGACCGGCCGATCATGCCGGGCACGGTCGACCGGGTCATTCTCGACATGCTGGCCCCGTGGGAATGTGTCGCGGCGGTGGCCGAGATCCTGATCCCGGGCGGCGTGCTCTGCTGCTACGTCGCTACCACCACGCAGCTGGCGGAAACGATCGAGACGCTGCGTGCCCACACGGGCTTCACCGAGCCGGAGGCCACCGAATCCCTGGTGCGCGCCTGGCACGTCGAGGGTCTTGCGGTACGTCCCGGGCATGCCATGGTCGGGCACACCGGCTTCTTGATCATGACTCGACGAATGGCGCCCGGGGTGGCAGCACCGCTGCGCAAGCGCCGGCCGGCTCCCGGCGCGTATGGCGAGAATTACTCTGGACCTCGGATAAGCCCCAGCTAGGCTTTTGGCCTAGGAGGTGCGTCATGGCTCACGACCGAACCCCGTATGACGACCGCGAGACCTTACAGACGCAGCTTCGGGCGCTCAGCGACGAGGTCGACCGGCTGCGTGAACGCGTGTCAGCTCATCCACACGACATCGCCATGTTGGAACGCCGGCTCGCCGACGCCCGGCAAGACTCGCGCACGACGGCGGCGAACAACGAACGGCTCGCCGCAACGCTGCGTGAAGCCCGCGACCAGATTGTCTCTTTGAAGTCCGAAGTCGACCGGCTCGCCCAGCCGCCGGCCAGCTTCGCAGTGTTCTTGGCCACAGCCGAGGAGCACACCGCCGACATCTACACAGCTGGGCGGAAGATGCGGGTCAGCGTCAGCCCCGAAGTCGATCTCGAGGCACTGGAGCCGGGTCGTGAAGTCATGATCAACGAGGCCATGAATGTGGTCGATGTCCTCGAGTTCGACGAGGTCGGCGAGGTCGTCCTGCTCAAGGAGCTGTTGGAGGATGGGCAGCGGGCACTCGTCATAGGGCACGGGGACGAGGAGAGCGTAGTTCGGCTGGCCCATCGGCTGCACAGTACCCAGCTCCGCTCGGGTGATTCGCTGCTGATCGACCGGCGAGTGCACTTCGCCTACGAGCGGGTGCCCAAGTTGGACGTCGAAGAACTGGTGCTGGAAGAAGTGCCGGACATCGACTACTCGGTCATCGGCGG
>DATFQP010000144.1:0-3228 GCA_035264145.1 Propionibacteriaceae bacterium | reverse complement strand
CTTCTTCCGCGACGCCTTCCCGCACGTGGTCGCCCTGCTGGACGATGCGGTACGGATGGTGATCGACCTCGACGAGCCGCTCGAGGCGAACTTCCCCAAGGCTCACGCTCGTGCCGACCTGGACGCCCACGGTGATCACCGGCGGGCCACGACCCGAATATTCGGATCCAAGCCCGGGTCCTACGGGGCCGGCATCCTGCCTCTTCTGGAGGCCGGCAACTGGCGGAGCGACGCGGATCTGGCCGAGGTCTATAGCACCTGGGGCGGCTACGCCTACGGCCGCGATCTCGACGGCGCGCCGGCCCGGGCCGACATGGAGGCGAACTACCGGCGGATCGGTGTGGCCGCGAAGAACGTGGATACCCGTGAGCACGACATCGCGGACTCCGACGACTACTTCCAGTATCACGGCGGCATGGTGGCCACCGTGCGGGCTCTGACCGGTGCCGCACCGAAGGCCTACGTCGGAGACTCCACAACGCCGGAGGCGGTCCGGACCCGCTCGCTGACCGAAGAGACCGCCCGGGTCTTCCGAGCCAGGGTGGTCAATCCGCGCTGGATCTCCGCCATGCAGCGTCACGGATACAAGGGCGCCTTCGAACTCGAGGCCACGGTTGACTATCTCTACGGATTCGACGCGACGGCCGGGGTGGTGACTGACGGCATGTACGCCCAGCTGGCTGACAGCTATGTCTTGGAGCAACACAACCAGGACTTCATGAAACACGCGAACCCCTGGGCCCTCCGCGGGATCATCGAAAGGCTGCACGAGGCTGTCGATCGCGGGCTCTGGGCAGAGCCCGATCCCAATCTGCTGGCCGCGATGCGAGAGGTCTACCTGGAGGTCGAGGGCGATCTCGAGGACGTCTCACGGTGAAACTCGACCCGTCGGCGCTTCCCGAGGCGGCCTCCGCCTTCCTGACTGAGCGGCACCTGGCCACCCTGACCACGGTGAAACCCAGCGGGGTCTTACACGTTGTGCCGGTCGGCTTCACTTTCGATCCGGCCACCCAGACGGCTCGTGTCATCACCTCCGGTGACACGGTCAAGGCCCGCAACGCCGGTCGTCCGGGCGCCACGGCGGCGCTCTGCTCGGTGGACGGGGCGCGCTGGATCACCTTGTTAGGTCCGGTCCGGGTGGAGGCGGATGCCGAAGCGGTCGCCGACGCTGAGCGGCGCTACGAACAGCGCTACCGGCCCCCTCGGGTGAACCCGAAACGGATCGTGGTGATCATGACTGTGACCTCGGTCAGCGCCTCGGTGCGACTCCGCTAAATGATCACTGCTGGATCCGATTGCAGGTCTGGACTCAAGCCGCTGGGCAGAGTTAGCGAGAACCGATCGGGAAGGTGAACGCGACGCGCGACCGAAGCGACCCGTTGATTTTCCCGAGCCGCTCACGGTTTGGGAGCTGGTTGGCGATATCGCTGGTGCCGCGGACGTCGCGGACGCCGCAGACGCCGGAACCGAACGATCAAACAAGCACTCCACTTGACCGGTGCGCCGGCCGGACGTCTGGAACCGCGGGGACAGGACACGCTGCATTTCCTGGGGACAACCGACCCGTGAGTTGACGCTGGAGATGCTGTCACGATGGACAGCGGAGCAGGTAGGTGTCCATCACCCATCCCTCGCGCGCACGAATGTCGGCCCGAGTGGCGCGGATCTGAGGGAGCACCGAGCCCAGCCGCCCGGCCAGCAACATCTCCGACGGCAGGCCCAGCTGCGCTCCCCAGAAGATCTCGAGATCGGGATAGGAGTCCATCAACCCCTCGCACACCAGATTCCCGTCCAACATGACCACTACATCACCCTGGCCCGGCGAATACTCCTCGATCAACCGGCGGCCGGTCGTCACGTGGATGGATCCACCGATCTGGTTGAGCGCGATCTGGTGCCGAGCGGCCAACATCTGCAGGCTGCTGATGCCGGGCACGACCCGCAGCTCGACCTCCAGCCCGTGATCCGACAGGCCCTTCACAATCCGGATCGAACTGTCGTAGAAGGCCGGGTCTCCCCAGACCAAAAATCCGAGAGTGCCCCCAGCCGGTAGCTGCTGGTGGACGATTGCCGCATACGCCTGCACGCGAGCCGCATGCCAGTCTCGCACCGTGCGGGAGTAGTCATCCGGCGATCGGTCCCGCTCGGGATCGGGTACCTCGATCGATCGGTAGTCATGCTCGATAAAGGTTTGACAGATTGTTCTGCGGAGGGCGGCAAGATCACGCTTGGCCGCGCCCTTGTCGGCGACCATGAACAGGTCCACCTCGTTGAGGGCGACAATGGCCTCTCGGGTCAGGTGGTCGAGGTTGCCGGTGCCGATGCCGATCACCAGGGCGCGGACCATCACCGTGCACCACCAACCAACAAGTCCAAATCTGCGTTCTCCTCGATAGCGTCGGCGAGCTTGTTGATCATCGCCTCCCGGCGGCCCGCGAACGTGGGCGCGTCGGCTTGCGGGCGCCAGGTGGAACCGCTGGCTGCCGCGATCTCGGCCAACCAGGCGCGCCGGAAGCCGTCGCCCTCCAGCGCGCCGTGCCACATCGTTCCCCAGACGTGGCCGACCCGGCAGCCGTCCAGGAACGCATCCGCATCACCGATCAGCTGGGCGACTCCATGGTGAATCTCGTACGCCCGCACCTCGTAACCGTGCCAGCGTCCGTTTGTTCGGGCCAGTACCTTGTCCGCCGAGAAGCGGATCGCGACCGGTAGTAGGCCGAGGCCCTCGACCCGGCCGCACCCCGACTCCACCGGATCCTCGATCGTCGCGGCGAGCATTTGGTAGCCGCCGCACAGTCCGAGCACGGGCGCCCGGCGGTGGGCCCGGGAGGCCAGCGCGGTGTCCAGGCCCCGCTGGCGCAGCCACCCGAGGTCGTGCACGGTCGACCTGGTGCCAGGCACGATGGCGAGATCCGCGGTGGTGATCACCGCGGTGTTCGTGGTCACCACCACCTCGACTCCCGGTTCCGCCGCAAGGGCATCGACATCGGTGATGTTGGACATCCTCGGCAGCCGGACGACCGCCACGCGCAGGGAGTGATCAACCGGGCCCGGGTCCTGCCACCGCGCAACCGCCAAGGTGTCTTCGGCATCCAGCCAGAGGTCGGGCAGCCAGGGGAGCACGCCCGCGAACGGCACGCCGGTCCGCGCCGTCAACGCGTCCAGCCCCGGTCGCAGAACTGCCTCGTCACCCCGGAACTTGTTGATCAGAAAGGCGCGCACCAAGGC
>DATFQP010000143.1:0-20391 GCA_035264145.1 Propionibacteriaceae bacterium | reverse complement strand
GCCGTGACCGAACCCGCCAAGCTGATAACCGTACGGTCCGAGATCCCACGGCTCGGCGATCATCTTGACCTGGCTCAGCACCGGGTCCTCTTGAATCGCGATCTTGAACGGGTGGTTCTGGTCGACGTGATGGCGCGCGTTCCGGAGCAAGGTGCTCACCAGATCGAACCGGAAGCCGTCGACGCCCATCTCGGTCACCCAGTAGCGCAGCGAATCCAGCACCATCCGCAGCACACCCGGCTCGGAGGTGTCGACGGAGTTTCCACAGCCGGTGACGTCATAGTCGTTGCGCTGATCGTCGGTCAACCGGTAGTAACCGAGGTGGTCCAGTCCGCGGAAGGACAGCGTCGGGCCTTCGTGGCCCCCTTCACCGGTGTGGTTGTAGACCACGTCCAGGATGACTTCGATCCCGGCCTTGTGTAGGGCTGACACCATCTCTTTGAACTCAGGTACCTGCTGACCCAGGGTGCCCACCGATCCGTACGCCGCATAGGGCGCGAAGTAGCCCAAAGTGTTGTAACCCCAATAGTTAGAGAGCCCGCGGCCGATCAGGAAGGGTTCGGAGACGTGGTGGTGGACGGGCAGCAGCTCGACGGCGGTAACACCCAAATCTTTCAAGTGGGCGATGACGGCTGGATAGGCGAGGCCGGCGTAGGTGCCACGGAGATGCTCCGGGACAGCAGGGTGCAGCTGGGTGTAGCCCTTGACGTGCAGCTCGTAGATCACGCTGTCGGCGAGTGGGGTGGGTCGGGCGATCGGCGTGGGCGGCGGGCTATCGGGCACCACGACGCTGAGCGGAACCGCCGCGAACGAGTCGGTCGGATCGGGAATGTAGTTCGACGCCGGTACGTGGTCCAGGATGGGGCCCGAGTAGTCGACCCCCCCAGTGATCGCGCGGGCGTACGGGTCGAGCAAGAGCTTGGCCGGATTGAACCGGGCGCCCAGGGCCGGATCCCAGGGCCCGTGCACCCGATAGCCGTAGCGCTGCTCGTGTCCTACCCCGGGAACGAACACGGTCCATACCCCGTCTGGGGCGCGGGTCATGTCGTAGTTGTGCTGGCTCCGATCCTCCGCAACCAGCGCGAGTTCGACCCGAGTCGCCCGAGGCGCCCAGAGTGCGAAGAGCGCTCCACCGTCACGGAAGTGCGCACCGAGAATCGATGAGTCCTCCGGCACCGGCAAGGTCGTCACGGTCGGAGTCATGACGATGCTTCCATCTTGTTATGGACTTCGGTGCAACGGGCGAACAGGATGCATATAGGCACAATTCTGGCCATTGTGCCTGACAACCACAGCGAACCGACCTTGAGAGCCGCCAAAGAGTCACCCATTGAAGGCTTCGCGGTCGAAGCGCTCATCGTCCTTGGCGCTTCAGCAACGGGCAGACAGGCCATCTCGACCATTTCGCCGTCCCGACCACATCGCCGTCCCTCTCTGGAGGCTTGGAACTCGACGGACTGGCATCGGCGCGCTGCATGTAGCAGTCAATACCCAGGAGTCCCCGAACCAGAACTTGTTGGTCGTTTCCTGGACTGGGATCGTCCGAGGAACCGGAGGATGCAGCGATCAGCCTCCGGCTGGACTTGAACCCCCTGCTGGAGTGAAGGCTCCGGTGCCCTTGCCGCTCAGGCCAGCCAAATCCAGGCCATTTCGGCGGCGGCCGGCGAGAGGACCACTACCGTCAATGGTCGGCATCAAGCGGTTTGGTCGTGGGGTGCTGGGGTGTGCCAGCCTTGGCAGTGATCCCGGCTGGCGTCGGCGCCGGTTGTTACTCGTGAGTAATATAGGCCAGTCTCGAGATGAGTCGGAGGAAGATGAAGATCCTGGTGCTGGTGAAGCACGTCCCTGATGCCACGGGGGACCGCCGGTTTGCCGACGACGGCACGCTTGACCGAGCGGGCACAGACGGTCTGCTGTCCGAACTCGACGAATACGCCGTGGAGCAGGCCCTGCGGATCACCGACGAGCGCGACGACGTCGAAGTCGTGGCCCTCACCTTGGGCCCGCACGACGCGGCCGATGCGATCAAGCGAGCGCTGCAGATGGGTGCTTCCGGTGGCATCCACATCAACGACGAAGCGATGCACGGTTCCGACGCCCTGGCGACCAGCGCCGTTCTGGCCGCTGCGGTTGCCAAGGCTGCGCCGGACTTGGTGATCTGCGGCATGGGCTCGACGGACGGCGGCATGGGTGTGGTCCCGGTGATGATCGCGGAGCGGCTCGGCTGGCCGGCCGCCACGTTGGCGGCGAGCCTCGGTGTCGAGGGTAATACGGTGAGCATCCGGCGGGACGCCGATTCCGCGAGCCTGACCATCGAGGCCGACCTGCCCGCAGTCGTCAGCGTGACGGATCAGTCCGGGGAGGCGAGGTATCCATCGATGAAGGGAATCCTCGCCGCCAAGAAGAAGCCGGTGGAGACCTGGACGCTGTCCGATGTCGGCATCGACCCCAGCACCGTCGGTTTGGATGCCGCCCTCACCAAGGTCCTGCGGACGACCCCACGGCCACCCAAGCAGGCCGGACGGGTGATCACCGACGAGGCCGGATCTGGAGCAGCCGCGCTCACGGATTTCCTCTCCACCGGCAAGTACCTCTGAAAGGACGTCATGTCCGTCGTTCTCGTCGTCACTGAGCTCGCCGGCGGCCTGCCCACCAAGCCGGCGCTCGAGTTGCTGACCGTGGCCCGCCGTCTCGGCGATCCGGTCGCCGTGGTGTTGGCCGGCGGCCCGGAGGCCGCGGCGGAACAGCTGGGTCGGTACGGCGCCACTCGGGTGCTGTTCGTCGCGGACCCGGCGCTGCCGGACTACCTCGTTGCACCGAAGGCGGAAGCGGTCACGCAGGTCGCTGAAGCGGAGTCGGCGGCCGCGATCCTGATCAACGCCACGCCGGAAGGCAAGGAGATCGCCGGGCGGGTGGCAGTCAAGCTCAACACGGGGCTGATCACGGATGCGACCGACGTCGCCCAAGATGGTTCCACCGTGCAGTCGGTGTTCGCCGGCAACTGGACGGTCCAAGCGTCGGTCGCCGGCCCTGTTGCCGTGATCGCGGTGAAGGCCAACGCGGTGACCCCCGAGCCGGCACCCGCTGCAGGCGCGGCAGAACAGGCTGTGGTGACGATCTCCGAGCAAGCGAAGGGGGCGCGCATCGTGAAGTCTGAACCGAAGCAAGCCAGCGGCCGCCCGGAGTTGACTGAGGCCGCCATCGTCGTCTCCGGTGGTCGTGGCACCGGCGGTGACTTCAGTTCCGTCGAAGAGCTGGCCGACTCCCTCGGCGCCGCCGTCGGCGCATCCCGGGCGGCGGTGGACTCGGGCTGGTACCCGCACGCCTATCAGATCGGCCAGACTGGCAAGACCGTCTCGCCTCAGCTCTACATCGCCGCCGGAATCTCCGGGGCCATACAACACCGTGCCGGAATGCAGACGTCCAAGGCGATCGTGGCGGTTAACAAGGATCCAGAGGCGCCGATCTTTGCACTCGCCGATCTGGGGATCGTTGGCGATCTCCGGACAATCCTGCCTGCGGTGACTCAGGAGATCGCACGGCGACGAGCTTGATGGTCCGCTGAGGCAGACTGAAGCCGTGCCTCGACGCTACTTCGACCATGCGGCGACCACGCCGATGGTTCCGCAGGCCATCGAAGCGATGACTCAGGAACTGACCCGGGTAGGCAACGCGTCGTCGCTGCACGGCTCCGGCCGTGCCGCCCGGCGGGTGGTCGAGGAATCCCGGGAGGTGATCGCCGCCTGCGTTGGCGCTCGACCTTCCGAAGTCATCTTCACCTCCGGAGGTACCGAGGCCGACAACCTCGCCGTCAAAGGCGCGTTCTGGGCCAGGCCCACCCGTTCTAGCGTTGTGACATCTGGCGTCGAGCACGCCGCCGTGCTGGACTCCGTGTGCTGGCTCGGTGCGGTCGGGGCGGACGTCAGCACGGTTGGTGTGGACATCACCGGACGCATCGACGTGGCGGCACTGAGCGAGGCGGTTTCCGACTCCACCGCTGTGGTGTCGGTCATGTGGGGCAACAACGAGGTTGGCACCTTGCAACCAATCGCCGAGGGGGTGGAGATTGCGGACCAGCACGGCGCCGTAACCCACAGTGACGCGGTGCAGGCCGTCGGCCACGTCCCTGTGGATTTCGCGACAAGTGGCTTGGACCTGCTGTCGCTCAGCGCGCACAAACTCGGCGGACCCAACGGCATCGGTGCCCTACTGGCCCGCCGCGATGCCACCCTTACTCCGATCCTGCACGGCGGCGGCCAGGAACGAGACGTTCGCTCCGGCACGCTCGACGTCGCCGCAGCCGCGGGTTTCGCCGCCGCCCTCGAGTTCGCGACCGAACGGCTCTATGCCGAGGAACGGCGCCTCCGCGAGCTGCGTGCGCTGCTGATCATGGAAGTGCTCGCCGCCGTACCTGACGCCGTACTCCATGGACCGGCGAATCCCGCTGACGCACTGCCGGGGATTGTGAACGTCAGCTTTCCCGGCTGCTCGGCCGATGCTCTGCTCCTGCTCCTCGACGCCGCCGACATCGATTGCTCGACCGGCTCCGCCTGCTCGGCCGGGGTCGCGCAGCCCAGCCACGTCCTGCTGGCCATGGGTGGTGGTGAGGCCGAGGCTCGGTCGTCGCTGAGGTTCTCCCTGGGGCACACGTCAACCGCCACCGACATCGACGCCCTCGCCGCGGCGCTGCCGGTGGCTATTTCGAGGGCCCGCCTGGCCGGAGCCATTGCTTGAGGAAGCCGGAGCGCTCGGCCGCCTGACGCTTCCGGAGTAGAGTGTCGCGGCGTTGGCGAGCGTCAGGAAACGGAAAGGGCACCGCGTGAGGGTTTTGGCCGCGATGTCGGGCGGCGTCGATTCGGCTGTCGCCGCGGCACGTGCTGTCGACGCCGGGCACGAGGTGACCGGCGTTCATCTGGCGCTTTCCAAGAACCCCCAGTCCTTCCGTACCGGCGCCCGCGGCTGTTGCTCCAAGGAGGACGCACACGACGCGCGACGTGCGGCCGACGCGATCGGCATCCCGTTCTACGTCTGGGACTTGTCCGATCGATTTCAGGCCGACGTGGTAGACGAATTCATCGCCGAGTACGCCGCCGGACGCACCCCGAACCCATGCGTCGCCTGCAACGAGAAGATCAAGTTTTCGGCCGTCCTCGACCGAGCCATCGCGCTGGGTTTCGAGGCGGTCTGTACGGGCCATTACGCGAACCTTCTCCGTGGCGAGAGTGGCGTCGAACTCCACCGTGCGGTCGACCACGCCAAGGACCAGTCCTACGTCCTCGGTGTCCTGACCCAAGATCAACTTCAGCGCTCCTGCTTTCCGCTCGGAGGTTCGCTGAAGGCCTCGGTACGGGCAGAAGCTGAGATCCGGGGACTCGCCGTCGCGACAAAGCCGGACAGTCACGACATCTGCTTCATCGCCGACGGCGACACCGCTGGCTTTCTTGATCGCCGCCTGGGCGCCCACCCGGGCGACATTGTGGATGAGCACGGCAGCAAAGTTGGTCAGCACACCGGCTCCCATCAGTTCACCGTCGGCCAGCGTCGCGGCCTTCGCCTCGGTACGCCGGCCACCGACGGCAAGCCGCGGTACGTGCTGGAGATCTCGCCGATCAGCAACACCGTCACGGTCGGTCCGCGAGCTGCCCTGGCGGTCAGCAGGATCGACGCCATCAGGCCGCACTGGACCTCGAGCGCCCCGCCGACGCGATGGTCGGGACTGGTGCAGCTGCGGGCGCACTCCGAGCCCGTCGTTGCCCACGCAACAGTCAGCGCACAGCGGCTCGAGATGAGGTTGGAGGCAGCAGTCTCCGGTGTGGCTCCCGGGCAGGCCGCGGTTCTCTACGATGGGTCCAGGGTGGTCGGCAGCGCCACCATCGCCGGTTCACAGCGCTGAGTCTGGCCGTCGAGATGGACCAAGAACTTCCACCGATCCGCAGCACCGGGATCGGTTCCTGGCCGGGCACCGATATGGCGGATGCGATCAAGATCGCGTTTGCGGAGTGCCCGGACCTCCCCTACGTACCGGAGCTTCCGGCCCGCGGACCGTACGCCGAACTGATCGGTCGTGGCACCGCCTTTCTCGCCGGTCTGTCGGTCGACCTGCAAGCTGCTGGCTGGCGGTTGACCGACGCTTCCAGTCGTGATCATCGACTGGCAATCAGCACGCTCCGGTCCGATCTCGATCTGCTCGAGGAGCTTGCCCAGGGCTACGCCGGGCCGGTCAAGATCGCGGTCGCCGGGCCTTGGACCATGGCCGCGCATGTCGAACGCCCGCGGGGCGACCGCGCTCTCGCCGATTCGGGCGCCCGCCGTGACCTTGGTCAGTCGCTCGCCGAGGGCGTCGGTTCGATGATCACCGAGCTCCGGCGCCGACTCCCCGAGATCGAGTTCACCGTGCAACTCGATGAACCATCGCTGCCGGCGGTGCTGGCCGGGTCGCTGGCCACGGCGAGCGGTTTGTCCCGTCACCAAGCCGTCGATCGGGCGGAGATCCGCGGTTCTCTGCTGGATGTCCTGGCCCAGATTCGGGCCGCCGGTTCGGCCGCCGTTGTCGTTCACTGCTGCGCCCCCGCCGCGCCCATCGCGGTCCTGCAGGAGTCCGGCGCCGACGGCATCTACCTCGATCTCGATTTGGTTGCTCCGTCCGCGTGGGACGCGGTGGCCAGCTGTCTGGAGAATGGCGTGCAGATCGGCCTCGGTGCCTTACCGACGGACCGGCTGGGGCTCACCGGGGACCAAGTGGCTGGTCGAGTGCTGAACCACCTCCGCAAGCTCGGCTTGGACCCGCCCATTGCGGCCCGAGTCGTGATCACGCCGTCCTGCGGGCTCGCGTCGGCCGAACGTGAGCTTGCTGTTGGGGCGCTTCGGACGATCCGCACCGCGGCGGCCATCGTCAGTGAACAGATAGCCGAATGAGTCCGAGGTGGCGCTAGGTAAGGATGAGGCCGTGGCCGTGAAGCAGCTTCGCATCGTCTCCACCGTGCTACTCGCCTTCGCCGTGGGACAGGCCGGCCTCGGTTCCGGGTATCTCGGCGGCGGCCGGTGGTTGCTGATCGCCCACGCCACCAACGCCTTTGCCGTGCTCCTGCTGGCGATCCTGTCAGCGGTGTTCGGCTTCGTCTTTCGCCGTTCCGGCGGTCCGTCGTGGACCTTCTACTTCCCGTTGACCGTGGTGGCCGTCGTCGGCATTCAGATAGTGCTGGGCTTCGCCGGAGTGCGTAGCGTTCACGTCTTTCTCGGCGTGCTGCTGATCAGCGCGATCACGATGTTCTGCTCGTACAGCTGGCGACTGCGGCCACCTGTAACCGGAACGACCCCCGTGGTGGCGGAAGCCTAACTGGGTTGGATCAACCTGCGGACGGCTCGGCAGCGGTGGGCGTTGAAAGGTAGCGCTGGCTGAGCTGCCGGTAGAAGCGGCTGTGCAGCGCGTAGCCGGTCATGATCAATCCCAGCATCCCGCAGATGATGAAGACGAGGGCGATGCCGCGGTCCATCCCGGTCCCGAACCAGCCGCCGATGGCTGCGGCGCCGGCACCGGTCGTCATGAACGGGATGAAGAAGAACTGGGCGATGGGACTGATCAGGAATGCGGTCAGCGGTGACGCCGCCTGCTCGACGCTCTGTGCGAAGCCGAAGACGCGGCCTTGACGCTCGTACGGAACGACTTTCTGCAGCACAGTCTGCTCGGAGGCTTCGATGTAGGGGACCAGCAACATGTAGATGTACAACCCGACAGCCATCAACAGGATGGATGATCGCAACGGGAACAGGCAGGTGACAGTCCAGAGAACCAGATTGCCTAACAGGATGATCCGCACCGGATTGTTGGATAGCCCCGTCCGAGCGACCAGCAGACCGCCGATGATGAAGCCACTGCTCAGCACCCCCCACAGTAGGCCCCAGGCCTGCACAGACATCAGCGATAGGCCATAGGCGTCCAAGAGCGCCATGAACGCTCCGCCGAGGAAATTGTTGAACGCCGCAAAGATGATCAACGCAAGCGCGCCTGGGATGCCCCGAACGAGGGTCAGCGTGCCACGCACATCGACCTTGTTCCGACCGTCGGAGGCGTGTGCCGACTCCCGTTCCGGCACCGATACCAGGCTCAGATGGACGACAGAGGCCGGCAAGACCACGAGGGCGAGCACCAGGACGGCGAGCATTCCGCTGGCACCGACCAGCAGTCCGCTGATCACCGAAGCGACCAGGAAGCTGATGCCGGATGCCGTGCCGACCAGCCCGTTGGCGCGATCGCGGCGGTTGTCGGGTATCAGCACGGTCACGATCGTCGACATGGCGATCATGCGGATGTTTCCGGCAATCACGCCGGCCATCAACAACACGACGAAGACCCACAGCACGATGCTGGTCGGGTCTCGGAACCGCTCCTCCGGAGTGAGCAGGTACAGCGCCAGGGCCGCCGCGTAGAGCACCACCGACACCAACGCCGACGTCTGCATCATCGTCTTCTTGCGGTGATGGTCGACCAGACCGCCGAACCAGATCCCGGTCAGGGCCGTGGCTACCAGGAACAGCCCGGCGATCATGCCGGTGGCGAAGACCGATCGGGTCTCCAAGAAGACGTAGAACGTGATGGCGAACCAGACCGTGAAGTCGATGACAGAAACGAGCAGCGTATTGGCCAGAAGCGCGAAGAACGTCTTCATGTTTGGGGCGTCCAACCGCAAGCGGCTGGAAGTTCCTGCGTCCGATGCTGCCGGCTCCGTCTCCTCGGTCATCGTGTCTTTTGTACTCGACCGTTCTGACGGTGTCCTGTCCGAGCCCGACGCTACTGTGCTGAATGTGGCTGACGAGACCGACGTGCCAGTTCACTCCGACATCGAACTCGCCGCTCCAGACGCCGCGGCCCGAGCACGACATGCGGAGCTGAGCGAAGAGCTGAACGATGCGCGCTGGCGCTACTACGTGCTGGATGCACCCACGATTTCGGACGGTGAGTTCGACGCCAAGATGCGCGAACTGGATCAGCTGGAGGACGCCTTCCCTGCGCTGCGAACACCGGACTCGCCGACTCAGCAGGTCGGTGGCCCGCCATCAACCACGTTCGCACCGGTCGAGCATCTGCAACGCCTGATGAGCCTGGACAATGCCTTCAGCCGTGGGGAACTCGAGCGTTGGGCGCACAGGGCCGTCCGTGAGCTGGGGGAGAAGCGGCTGGAGCAGTCCGGCTATCTGTGCGAGCTCAAAGTCGACGGGCTGGCACTGGACCTGGTGTACGAAGGTGCGCGACTGGTTCGAGCGGCCACCAGAGGGGACGGGCGGGTGGGTGAGGATGTCACCGCGAACGTCCGCACCATCAAGACCATCCCGGATCGGCTCACCGGCGAGGACGCACCCTCGGTGCTGGAGGTGCGGGGCGAAGTCTTCTTCGCCGTGCAGGATTTCACCGCGCTCAACGAGTCGTTGGTGGCCGAGGGCAAAGCACCCTTCGCCAACCCGCGAAACGCCGCCGCCGGATCGCTGCGGCAGAAGGACCCCAAGGTGACCGCCTCGCGGAATCTGGGCTTCGTCAGCCACGGTATCGGCGTGGTGGACGGCTTCCGCGCCGACCGGCTCTCGGATGCCTACGCCGCCCTGGAGCGCTGGGGTCTGGCGGTCAGTCGCCACCGCAAGCTGGTTCCCACGCTGGACCAGGTCTGGGCCTACATCCAGCACTTCGGGGAGCACCGGCACTCGGTCGAGCATGAAATCGACGGCGTGGTCGTCAAGCTGGACGAGCGGTCCGTCCAGGACCAGCTCGGCTCGACGGCAAAGTCGCCGCGGTGGGCGATTGCCTTCAAGTATCCGCCGGAGGAAGTGACCACCAGGTTGCTGTCGATCGATGTCAATGTCGGTCGTACGGGTCGCGTCACGCCCTTCGGGGTGATGGAACCGGTTCAAGTTTCCGGCTCCACGGTCAGCCTGGCCACCTTGCACAACGCGAGTGAGCTAGCGCGCAAGGGCGTACTGGTGGGCGACACTGTGGTCTTGCGGAAGGCCGGTGATGTGATTCCGGAGATCGTGGGTCCGGTGGTCGCGCTTCGTACGGGCAACGAGCGGAGCTTCGTCATGCCGACCCGGTGCCCGGCATGCGGCACCGACCTGCATTACGAGCGTGAAGGCGACGCGGATCTGCGCTGCCCGAACCACCGCTCCTGTCCTGCCCAGCTGCGGGAGCGGTTGTTCCACCTGGCAAGTCGAGCCGCGCTCGACATCGAGAGTCTCGGCTACCAGTCCGCCGCCGCGCTGCTGGAGACTGGTCTGCTGATCGACGAAGGGGACCTGTTCAACCTCACCGAGGAGGCACTTCTCCGGGCACCGTTCTTCACCACAACGAACGGCCGGTTGACCGCGAACGGGCACAAGCTGCTGCTCAATCTGGAAGAGGCCAAGACCCGACCGCTCGCGAAGTTCCTGGTCGCGCTGAGCATCCGGCACGTGGGACCGTCAACGGCCCCCGACCTGGCACAGGCGTTCGGTGACATCGAGCGGATCGCCGAGGCGACGGCTGCCGAACTGGCAGCTGTGGAGCGGGTCGGGCCCACTATGGCGGCCACCATCGCGGACTGGTTCTCCGTCGACTGGCACCGCGAAATCGTCCGCAAGTGGCGGGCTGCCGGCTGTCTGATGCGCGACGAGCCCAAGGACGTGCAGGAGCAGACCCTCGCGGGATTGTCAGTGGTCGTCACCGGCTCCTTGGAGGGATACACCCGCGAGACGGCAGCAGAGGCCATCACATCGCGGGGTGGCAAGGTGGCCAGTTCGGTATCGAAGAAAACGTCCTTTGTCGTCGTTGGCGAGTCACCCGGGTCGAAGTACGACAGGGCGGTCGAGTTGAAGGTACCGATCCTGTCCGGCGCCGAGGCGTTCGATGTCCTGCTCGAACGCGGACCGAATGCCGCTGCCGGCGTAGCCACGATCGGCGAACCCTGAGAAACGACCTGCGGCAGACGAGTTGCCGCCTGTGCGGCCGGTTGGCCCTTGTGGGGCTCACCCCGACGCGTGATCAGCGGTAGCCGGACCAATCGAGGAACTGGTTCTCGCCTCCGATCCCGAAGCCCCAGCTTCCGGTCATGGCGTAATAGACGTACCAGCCCAGCAGGAAGATCGCGACCATGCCGGCCAACAGCGCCAAGCCGACCCAGATGCGCATACGCTTCTTCGCCCGAGTGGTCGGTACCTTCTCGGGGCCCCATTCGCCGAGAATCGGCTGTACGCGCGGCGGCGTCCCGCCGTGCAGATTGAGGTTGCTGAAGATCTTCGGCACCCGGCCAGGGTAGCCGGGGGCATACAGCGGCGGGCCACTCAGACGAGCCAGTGCTGCAGGCCGCCAATGCCCAGTGCCACCAACACGAACCGAGTCAGGCGCCCGGCCGCGACGACCAGGACGAACCACGCTGCGCGCATCTTGGTCGCTCCGGCGAGCAGGGAGACCGCGTACAACGGCGGCAGCCCGCTCACCGCGGCGATCGCCACAATCGGCAGCCCCCAGCGCGGATTTCCGACCAGCGCCAAGAGCCAGGCGATCCAGATCTTCAACCGAGTCCGCAGGGCGCCCACAGGCCGGTTGGCCGGTGGGTCATGCCGACGCCGGAGCAGCCGGGACTCCCGCCCACGTCGCACAGCCAGAAAGAGCAGCAGCTTGCCGACGGCTTGCCCGAGTGCGACTCCGATGGCGATGGAGACCGGTCCGGCGACCGCAGAAACCTGTGAGGCGACCACGTAGGCTTCGGCGTTGACGACCGGGAACACGGCAGAGACGACACCGAAGCCGACCGAGGTCAGCAGCGTCACCACCTCCGGCCAGCCGAGCACGCTCATGGCGCGAACGTACCTCTGGACCGGTCGAGCTACTTGATCAGCGCAGCCAGATGATGCAGTCGGGCAATCTCTGAATCCAGGAAGGCCGGTCCACCGAGGCGGCCGATCACGATCACGCGGTCTTGAGTCAGCGGGGTCACCACCACCGTGCACTCGCCCCAGCCTGGTGCCCAACCGGACTCGAGTTCGACGCGGTGAGTCGCGTCGAACGGCCCGAATTGGTCAACGATGTCTTCACTGAGGTCGGGAGCCAGCGTGGTGGAGAACGTGGGCCGCACTGTGCTGTTCGACATGTCAATCAACACGGCCCAATGCGAGCGGAACACCACTGGACATAGCGAAACCAGGGTTTCTGCGGCATGTTCCGGCTCGGTCGTCATCCGTTCGAGGGCCTCGAGATCGGACTGCAAACCGCCACCCTCGGGATAGCGTGAGATCCATTCGACGTGCACCCCGTCCAGGTTCTGGCAGGCGGCGACGATGGTTTCCGGAAGCTGATTCGGTGGCAGGTCGACGATGAAGTCGTCGACTACCAGACCGTCGGTGCCCTTTTCGACGATCTGCACCGCGTTGATGTCCCCGTTGATGCCACCGATAGCGGTGGCGACAGCGCCCAGAGATCCCGGGCGGTCCGGCAGGATCACCCGCATCAAGAACACGCCGTCATCCTCCTCTATCTGCATTACTGCAAGGTTTCGGGGACATGTCGTGGTGAGCTGATCTGCGGACACCCCGACGCCGGCTGCTTCTGGCGTGGAAGCCTGACGGGGTGCCCCGATTCGAACCCTTCGCCGCACTCCGGTATGCCTCGGACCCCCTTCCGGACGTGATCGCACCGCCGTACGACGTGTTGTCCGAGCGGCAACTTGCCGACTACCAAAGCCGGTCGGTGCACAACATCTCCCATGTCGACGTACCGCGAGGAGGTGCAGACCGGTACCTCCGAGCGGCGGAGCTCTTGCGACGGTGGCGATCCGACGGTGTGCTGGTGTGCGATCCGCAGCCGTCATTCACCATCTATCGTTTGCGGTTCACAGACGCCAGTGGCAGACACCGAGACGTCGCCGGTGTCCTTGGAGGTCTGGAGGTGGTCGACGAAGGCGTCGGTGGGGTGCTTCCTCACGAGCGGACGACGCCCAAGGCGTCCACGGATCGACTGGACCTGACCCGGGCCACGGCGGCCAATCTGTCCCCGGTCTGGGGCCTGTCGCTGGCCAGCGGTCTCACCGAACTGCTGGCCGAACCCGCGGAGGTCGTCGGCACCGTGCGCGAAGACGGTGTGGAGCACATTGTGGAGCGGGTGACCGACACGGCACGGATGGCCGCGATCTCCGCCGTGGTCGCTTCGGACGACGTGCTGATCGCCGACGGCCACCATCGATACGCGATCAGCAGGGTGTATCGCGACGAGGTCCGCGCGGCTACGGGACGTAGGGATACACCGGCCGAAGAAACGCTGGCCTTCGTCAGTGAACTGGTTGAAGACCAATTGAGCATCGAGGCAATTCATCGGCTGTACAGCGACACCACACTGGGAGAGCTCAAGGCCCAGCTCGCAAAGTACTTCGACCTGACTGTCACCGAACCGCCAGATTCAGAGACGCTTCGAGCCATGGAGGCGGACGGCTTTCTGGTGCTTCTCGGTCCGAACGATGCCTGGCGCCTCACCGCGAAGCCGGGTGCGTTCGACGGCGTGCGGACAGTGGACGGAGCGTGGCTGGAGGCGGCCCTCGCCGACTTCGGAGCGTCGGTGGCCTACCAGCATGGTCTGGACGAGACGTTGGCCGAGGTTGCCAAGGGGAACGCAGTCGCGGCGGTGCTCATCCGCCCGGTCAGCGTCAGTGAGATCAAACGGACTGCCCGGGAAGCCTTGCTGATGCCACCCAAGTCCACGTTCTTCACACCTAAGCTGAAGACCGGCTTCGTCGTGCGGCCTCTCGCGGAGACCGCCCAGGTTGAAAAATGATGCCAGCCGGTGGACGTAGCTCTCTAAGATGATCACTGCAGACAACACGAGACGGAGACCCCGGTGGCGCTGACCCCGAGCGATGTGGCCGATCTGGCCAAGCTGGCCCGGATCGAGCTCACCCACGCTGAGCTGGAGCACCTGGCTCCACAGCTGGAGGTCATCCTGGATGCGGTCGCCCGGGTTTCCGAGGTGGCGGCCGACGATATCGAGCCGATGTCGCATGCCCTGCCGCTGACCAACGTCTTCCGCGACGACGTGCTTCGGCCATCGCTTCCGCGTGAGCAGGTGCTGGCCGGTGCACCGGCCAGCGAGCTAGACCGCTTCCGAGTTCCCCGCATCCTGGGGGAGGAGGCATGAACGAGATCCTTCGCACGACGGCGGTCGAGCTGGCCGCCAAGATCAAAGCGCGGGAGCTGAGCTCGGTCGAAGTCATCCGCGCTCACCTGGAACGGATTGCGGCGGTTGATCCCGATGTTCATGCCTTCCTGCACATCGACGGCGAGCGGGCGCTGCAGACCGCGACGCGGATCGACACGAAGATCGCCCACGGCGAGCACGTGGGACCGCTGGCCGGTGTCCCTCTCGCGCTCAAGGACGTGCTGACCTACGCGGGTGCCCCGACAACATGCGGATCCAAGATCCTGGCCGGCTGGATCCCGCCGTACGACGCCACCGTGACGCGCCGGTTGCTGGACGCCGATGTCGTCATCGTGGGCAAGACCAACATGGACGAGTTCGCGATGGGGTCCTCGACCGAGAATTCCGCGTTCGGGCCGACTCACAATCCTTGGGCGCTGGATCGGATTCCGGGTGGTTCCGGCGGTGGCTCGGCTGCGTCTCTCGCCGCATTCGAGGTGCCCCTGGCGGTCGGCACGGACACCGGCGGCTCGATTCGCCAGCCGGCATCCGTGACCGGCACGGTCGGCGTCAAGCCGACGTACGGCGGCACGTCTCGTTACGGGCTCGTGGCGCTGGCGTCGAGTCTGGATCAACCGGGTCCGTGCGCCCGGACGGTCCTTGACGCTGCAACGCTGCATGCCGTCATAGCCGGGCACGATCCCCTGGATTCGACCTCGATCGACGCCCCGGTGCCCGATGTGCTTGGTGCCGCCCGATCCGGCGATGTGGCCGGCATGAAAATCGGCGTCGTCACAGAGCTGCGAGGTGAGGGCTACGCGCCGGGCGTGGAGCAGCGGTTCGGGGAGGCCGTTGAGCTGCTGTCGACACTCGGTGCGGAGATCATCGAGGTGCCGTGCCCGCACTTCGTCTACGCCCTGCCCGCCTACTACCTGATCCTGCCGGCCGAGTGCTCCTCGAATTTGGCGAAGTTCGATGCGATGCGCTTCGGGCTGCGGGTGGGTGACGACGGCGAGGCGAGCGCCGAGCAGGTGATGGCGGCCACGCGCGAGGCCGGCTTCGGCGCCGAGGTCAAACGCCGGATCATCATCGGCACATACGCCCTGTCGAGCGGCTATTACGACGCGTACTACGGGCAGGCGCAAAAAGTGCGAACGCTGATCAGCCGTGACTTCGAGCGGGCCTTTGCGACCGTTGACGTGTTGGTCTCGCCCTCCACCCCCACGACGGCCTTCAAGATCGGCGAGAAGGTCGACGACCCACTCGCTATGTACCTCAACGACCTTTGCACCATTCCGTCCAACCTGGCCGGTAACGCCAGCGCGTCCTTCCCCGTCGGACTGGCGCCCGAAGACGGTCTGCCGGTGGGCCTTCAGGTGATGGCCCCGCCGTTGGCCGACGACCGGCTCTACCGGGTGGGTGCCGCCCTGGAGCGCACCCTAGTCGGGCAATGGGGCGGCTCACTACTGGACAGGGTGCCGGAACTGACGGTGGTCGGATGAGCGAGAGCACCCGAGTCGACCCCGTCGAAGCCCACCTTGCTCCTCGTCAGGCTCAGCACGGGCATGGACAAGCGCGGGACACCGTCCCGTACGAAGAGGCGGTCGCTGCTTTCGACCCCGTGCTCGGGCTGGAGGTGCACGTCGAGCTCAACACCGCCTCCAAGATGTTTTGTGGCTGCTCCACGACCTTCGGCGCGGAGCCGAACACCCAGGTATGTCCGACATGCCTCGGGCTACCCGGGTCGCTGCCGGTAGTCAACGCGTTGGCTGTCGAGTCGGCGATCCGGATCGGCCTGGCTCTCAACTGCTCGATCGCCGACTGGTGCCGGTTTGCCCGGAAGAACTACTTCTATCCGGACATGCCGAAGAATTACCAGATCTCCCAGTACGACGAGCCGATCGCCCACGACGGATGGACGGAGGTGGTCGTCGACGGCGACACCTCCCGGATCGGTATCGAGCGCGCTCACATGGAGGAGGACACGGGCAAGTCCCTGCATATCGGCGGCGCGACGGGCCGGATCCATGGCGCCGACTACTCGCTGCTGGACTACAACCGGTCAGGAGTGCCGTTGATCGAGATCGTCACCAAGCCGATCGAGGGTACTGGAGCTAAGGCGCCGCAGGTTGCCCGCGGATATGTGACCATGCTGCGGGACCTGCTGCGCGCACTCAACGTTTCGAACGTGCGGATGGAGCAGGGATCGCTCCGCTGCGACGTCAACGTCTCATTACGTCCTTCGGCCGCTGACCCCCTCGGGACCCGCACCGAGACCAAGAACGTCAACTCACTCCGCAGCGTCGAGCGTGCCGTGCGGTATGAGATCAGCCGGCAGGCGGGTCTGCTCCGCGGCGGCGGCCGGATCCGTCAGGAAACCCGGCACTGGCATGAGGACTCCGGCGTGACCACCTCCGGGCGAAGCAAGGAGACAGCCGAGGACTACCGCTACTTTCCCGAACCCGATCTGGTTCCCATCGCGCCGAGCCGGAAATGGGTCGAAGAGCTGCGCGGCACGCTGCCCGAGCCGCCGGCTGTACGCCTGAAGCGCGTCACCTCCGACTGGGGGTTCACCGACCTGGAGCTTCGCGATGTGATCAGCGCCGGCGCGCTGAACGCGATCGAGGCCACGGTGGCCGCCGGCGCTTCTCCGCAGTCCGCCCGCAAGTGGTGGCTGACCGAGGTGGCTCGGCGGGCGAACGAGATGGGAGTCGACCTGGAGGATGCGGGAGTGACGCCGCAGCAGGTCGCGGAGATCCAGGCGTTGGTCGACAACGGCACGATCAACGACAAGCTGGCCAGACAGGTCTTCGACGGCGTCATAGCGGGGGAGGGCACGCCGACGGAGGTGGTCACGCAGCGCGGTCTCACCCTCGTCTCCGACGACAAGGCCCTTTCCGTTGCCGTCGACGAGGCCCTGGCCGCGAACCCCGACATCGTCGAGAAGATTCGTGCCGGCAAGGTCCAAGCGGCCGGCGCTCTGATCGGCCAGGTCATGAAGGCCATGCGCGGCCAGGCCGACGCCGCTCGGGTACGGGCGCTGATCCTGCAGAAGCTCGGCTGACCGGCAGTATTCGCCGAGGGGACGACCGCCCGGGCGCCGGAAAGGATCCGATTTGGCTGGCGAGGGGACGACCCCTCTCGGGTCCTACGGATTGACGGCGAGGAACACGAAGGCCGCCACCAGTATGAGGTGAACGGCGCCCTGCAGGCGGGTGGCTCGGCCGGGCACCACAGTGAGAGTTGCCACGACGAAGGTGACCGCCAGCAGCACCATCTGGGTCGGGTCGAGGCCGAGATCCAACGGGCCCTCCAACCAGATGGAGGCCACGGCGATCGTCGGGATGGTGAGCCCGATGCTGGCCATTGCGGAGCCGAAGGCGAGATTGAGGCTGGTCTGCAAGCGGTCCCTGCGCGCCGCGCGGGTAGCGGCCAGGGTCTCCGGCAGCAGCACGAGCAGGGCAATTACCACCCCTACGAAAGACTGGGGAAACCCGATCGCGGCGACACCCGCTTCGATGGCAGGTGACTCGACCTTGGCCAACCCGACCACCGCCACCAGTGCGGCCAACAAGAGGCCGAGACTGGCCAACGCGGCCCGAGATGTCGGCGGGTCCGCGTGCGTCTCGGCTGTGACGATCTCGCCTGCGGACGTCAGAGGCAGGAAGAAGTCGCGATGTCGCACCGTCTGGGTCAGCACGAACAGGCCGTAGAGGATCACCGATGCGATCGCTGCGAAGGCCAGCTGCGCTGGAGAGAACTCCGGTCCGGGCCGGCTGGTAGTGAACGTCGGCAGAACCAGACTCAGCGTGGCGAGCGTGGCGATCGTGGCAAGGGCCGCTCCGGTGCCCTCGGCGTTGAACACGGTCACGGAGTAGCGCAACCCGCCGATCAGTAGCGCGAGACCGACGATGCCGTTGCATGTGATCATCACCGCAGCAAAGACCGTATCCCGGGCAAGCGAGCTGGTTTCCGGGCCGCCGGACACCATCAACGTGACGATCAACGCCACTTCGATGACCGTCACTGCGAAGGCGAGAACGAGTGACCCGAATGGTTCGCCGACACGATGGGCGACGATCTCGGCGTGCTGAACGGCCGACAAGACCGCAGCGCCGAGGACGAGCGCCACAACGACGACGACAAATGTTCCGGGCTTTCGACCCCAGGTCAACGCAAGCACGAACAGGGCGATCAGCGGAGCGAGCACTGACCAGGAAAGCCAAGGCGCCCGGGTGGCAGTCGTCACGGCTGCCGATATGCCGTCAGGGCGTCGGAGAGGAAGTGCAGCATCCGTCGAATCAGGATCTTGCGCGAGTCGGCCCGGCGATACTCATGGCCCTCGCCGTCGAGTTGCAGATATTCGACCGGCTGGCACAACCTTCGCAGCGCCCCCACGATCTGCACGGCCTCGCTTCGGGGCACGTTGCTGTCGAGCTCGCCGTGGACGACGAGCAGGGGGACGTCGATGTTGGCGGCGGCGTGCAACGGTGAGATGGCCTTGAGCAGCGTCTCGTCGCGTTCCGGGTCGCCGTACTTGCTGACTGCGGCGGCGGCGATCCAAGGCTCTGTGTCGCGGAAGAACGTTTGGAGGTCCGACATCCCGCAGATGTCGACACCGGCGGCGAAGACGCCCGGCGAGAAGGCCAACGACGCGAGCGTGAGGTAGCCCCCGTACGAGCGGCCGGTGACCGCGATCCGGCCAGGATCGGCCAACCCGCTGTCGACCAGGTAGTCCCGACAAGCCAGTACATCGTCGAAGGCATCCAGTCGGCCGTGTACGTCGTCGGCGTGGACGAATGCTCGCCCGAAGCCCGATGAGCCTCGGATGTTCGGCGCCAACACCGTGATGCCGGCTTGGGTCATCGCTTGGTGCTGGGGGTTGAACGCGGGCCGCTCCTGAGCCTCCGGCCCTCCGTGCAAGCTGATCATGGCTGGTCCGCCACTCAGGTGGCCTGGCACCCGGTAAAGCCAGCCGCTCAGCCGCAAACCATCTCGAGCGGTGAACGTCACCAGGGTCGGCTGCACCAGCGGGCGGTTGGGCGGCGACGGGATGTCGGTGGCGCGCGACCAGGTGGAGGTCGCCAGGTCGAGGCTCCACAGCTCACGCGGACTCTCGGGTCCCTCCACTGCGACCACGGCGGTCGAGCCGTCCCGGCTCAGTAGAGCGCCGGAGACGACCAGACCCGGAACTTCCGGCACGGCACGGGACTCGCCGGTCCAGGTGTCGAGAAATTCGAGCTCGCTGCGACCATCCACGTTCCAGGTCAGCAGCAGCAACCGGCCGGCGTCGTCGGCGTCCAGGCCCTCTAGCTCGGCGTCCTCGCGCGGGCTGAGAACGCCCGAGACACCTCGCCAGCCGTGCGGGCCCAGTGGAATCGCCACCAGCTGACGCCGTGGTAGGCCCGCATCAGTCGCGACATAGGCAACCAGCGGCTCGTCCTTTCCCGCAGGGGAGGGCCGGATGATCGCGCGTTCGGTGGAGCCCGTCACAGGATGCGGGAGCAGGGGGTAGTCCTGGTCGGCACGACGATCCAGCACCACGCAGAACTGCCTGCCGCGCTGACCGTCCCGGATGATCACGTATTCCTGGTCGACCGACAGGTCCAGCACACTGATCAGATCGCCGGAAGCCAGGGCGGTCAGCTCGCCGGTCGCTGGGTCGGCCAGGTAGGACACGGTCTTGTGGTCGGCCCGCTCGGCCGGAATGGTCACCACAACCCGGTGACCGCTTCGGGTCCAAGGACCGAACTCGGCATGTTCGGAGCTTGAGCCGGCGATCCTGCGCACGTCGCTGCCGTCGGGCCGGACGACCCAGACCTGGGTACGAACACCGCCATCGGTGGCAAGGCAACAGGCGAGCCATGCTCCGTCGGCCGACCAGTTCACCCCCACGACCGGATCGTCGGAAATCTTGATCATGGATGGTTCGCTACTGCGCGCCTGGTTCGGCAAGGGCTGGACCCAGACGCAGGGAATCCCGCTCCGGTCGCTGAGAAAGGCGATTCGGGTACAGTCCGGCGACAGCGTCGGCGCCCAGCTGCCCCAGGCGTCGACCAGTTCTTCGGCCAACTCCGCGGCCTCGAGCACCGAGCGGCGAGCGGTACCACGTGCACCCGTGTCGACCGCCGCGGGCTCAACAGGTTGATCAGTGAACATCGTGGTGCTGCAGCCACATCTCCAGCAGCGCCAGCTGCCACAACGCGTTGGATCCGAGCGTGGTCCGCGTGGTGTTCGGATCGGCC
>DATFQP010000142.1:0-2273 GCA_035264145.1 Propionibacteriaceae bacterium | reverse complement strand
TCTTCGCCGACCCCCACCGACCCGCTCGCCCCCTGGGAGTCCAGGGTGTTCCGCTTGGCCTGACAGCCGATCCGCACGGGACCTCAGGCGAGGGGGGCGCGCCAAGCAATTTGTGTGTCAGAACATCAGGTTGAACGCCACACAGATCGGGATCCCCGAGCAGATCACTTGATCTTTTCCAGCCAGATCCAGGCTTGGCACACGGAGTCGTGGGTATGAGATCGCAGAGATGCCGGTCGCAGCAATGCCCTACGAAGGGAGAACAATCATGACAGACACGCTCAGTGAACCGGACGTCGTCGACGTCTTAACCACCGATCACCAAGAGGCTGTCGACTTGATCACACAGATCAAGTCGACCGTGGACGCGGAGCAGCGACGGGACTTGACCGACACCTTGATCAGCGAGGTGGTGCGGCATGCGGTTGCTGAAGAGATGTACGTCTATCCGGCGATCCGCAAATATCTGCCCAACGGCGAAGAGGTCGCCGAGCACGATACCGAGGAGCACAAGGAGCTCGAGCAAACTATGAAGAAGCTGGAGGGCCCTGATGCTGACAGCGCAGAGTTCAGCCAGATCCTCGACGAGTTCGAGTCGTCACTGCGGCATCACGCCGATGACGAAGAGCGAGAGCAGTTCCCCGAGTTGCGAGCCAGAATTCCTCGCGAAGAGCTGGTCGAGCTTGCCGGCAAAGTTGAGGCTGCCAAGAAGCTCGCACCGACGCGGCCACACCCACTGGCCCCGAACAACGAGGTGTTCCACAAGCTGGTCGGTCCGGGGGTCGGCCTGGTCGATCGTCTGCGAGACAAGCTGACGGGGCGCTCAACCTAACTGGCGAGAACTGGCGAGATCCCTCTTCGGGCCAGGGCGCCCATGAAGGGGCCGGCTAGATGATTGGCCCGTCCCGCGCGGCTTGACCGGGTGAGGCGGGCTGTCAGCTACAAGCCGGCATCCTTTCGGGCGGAAGAGTACGTGAACGTTCGTTCCTGCCGCCCTGCGCATTGTGCAACGGGCGCAGAGCGACAGAAGCTCACGTGGACATTCGTTCCGACAAGAGATCGCGGTCAGCGGGCCGAAAGTGGGTCGCGGTCAGAGGGCCGACAAGAGCTCGACGATCAGAGGGCTACGGGCTTCCCGGTCCGGGCGGACTCATACACCCCGGTGATGACGGCGATGGACTGCCGGTTGGTCTCCAGATCGACCCGAAGCGGCTCCTCGCCGGCCAAGGCAGCCAGGAAGTTCTCATACTGGCGGCGGTGTGCCAGCGGGGAGAGGCCTCCGGGATTGCTGCCGGTTGTCGCACCCGCCTCCTGAGCGGCGGTGTAATCGTCCACTTGATTGATCGAGTCCGATGCCGACCCGTATGACTTGTCTTCGGCCTCGCCGCCCGGCGGCGTGGTGTGGATGAACGTCAGGAAGTCGTTGTCGATCACGATCGATCCCCGATCACCGTGCACCTGCAGGCGGGCACTGAGTCCCGGGTAGGCCGCGGTCGTGGCATGGAGTACGCCGAGCGCCCCGCTCTCAAACCGCACCACCGCGACCGCTGCGTCCTCGACCTCGATCCTTTCGTGGGCCAGCGTGCCGGTGTAGGCGAAGACCTCCACCGGACGGCCCATCGTCGCCACCAGCAGATCGACCGTGTGCACGCCCTGGTTCATCAAGGCGCCGCCACCGTCCAGCTCCCAGGTGCCCCGCCAATCGCCGGAGTCGTAGTAGCTCTGGCCGCGCCACCAGTCGATCGAGGCGATGCCTGTCGTGAGGCGTCCCAGCTCACCCTTGGCGATGGCGTTGAGCGCAATCTCGGTCGACTGGTCGAACCGGTGTTGGGAGATCACCGCCACCTGCGTGCCGGCCTTGCGTTGTGCCTCAATGATTTGATCGGTCTTGGAAACGGTTGTCTCCGCCGGCTTCTCGATGATCACGTGTTTGCCGGCTTGCAAGGCTTCGATCGCCACCTCGCCGTGCCGCCCAGTTGGTGTGCAGACCACCACGACGTCGATGTCCACAGCGGCCAAAGCGTCGGTGAGGGACGTGAAAGCCCGACCGCCCCGATCGGCAGCCAGCTTCTCGGCTTTGTCCTGCGAGATATCGACGACCGCGACGAGCTCGACGCGATCGGCCAGCTCGCTCATTACGAGACCATGGTGCTTGCCGATCACGCCGGCACCCACCAACGCCATTCGAAAACGCGTCCCGTCGGCGATGGAAGCGCTCACGCGTATTCAATCCCTTCGTTGCTGAGGATATCGGCAAAGGCCTTCCAGGCCTG
>DATFQP010000141.1:0-3661 GCA_035264145.1 Propionibacteriaceae bacterium | reverse complement strand
CGCCGCGGAATCCCTCGGCATCGCGGCGGTGGGCACCGCTCCCATGTCGGCGTTCGCGGACTTCGAGCTGACGGCTACCGGCCGGTACGGGCGAATGCAGGAGCAGTACCGGCTGCTGGTCGACGAGCAGCTCATCTGCGGCCTGCAAATTCACGTCGGGGTCAGCGACCGCGACCTCGCCGTTCAGATCATGCAGCGGATCGCCGCCGACCTGCCGATCCTGCTCGCCCTCTCGGCCAGCTCGCCCTACTGGAACGAGCAGGACACCGGCTACGCCAGCATCCGGTCGATTATTTGGCAACGATGGCCCACCGCCGGCGCCACCGGATGGCTCCGATCGGCCCGCGAGTACGACGAGTTGATCGCCGATCTGATCAACACTGGCGTCATTGCCGACGACAAAATGGCGTATTTCGACGTGCGACCATCCGCGCACGTACCGACCCTGGAACTGCGCACCTGTGACGCCTGCCCGCTGGTCGACGACGCGATTGCCATCGCCGGACTCTTCCGGGCTATGGTGCGGGCCGCCGAGCAGAACATCGCCAATGGCCGACCATTCGATCCGGTCCCGCCGCCGGTGCATCGGGCGGCGATCTGGCAGGCAGCGCGGGGCGGGCTGACAGGCATGCTGCTGGACAACTCTCGCCACCCCACGCCCCTGCCGGCCCGCCGAGCGGTCAAGTCACTGCTGTGGCGGCTCCGTCCACAGCTTCATGAGCTCGGTGATTGGGACGTGGTCAAGGAGCTGGTCAAGAACACCCTGGCCCGCGGCAATTCCGCCGACCGGCAGCGTGCGGCATACGCCGAAGGCGGCCGGCTCGAAGACGTCGTGTCGCTCGTGGTGGACGAGACCCAGGGCCCGCCGGGTGGTCCGCAGCCGGCAGTGGCCCCGCTACGGCGGTACCGCGTTCGGGCGGGTGACGAAGCGGTCGGGCCCAGCTACCGCCCCCGTCCGGTCTATGCGGACATGGTCGAGTTCTTTCGCCGAACCGGCGAGCAGGAGCTGAACTCCGTCAAGCACGCCCGCCGAGAGTGGATCGACAAGGTCGGCATGACGTTCGCGGTCGACGGTGAGAAGCGACGTTTCTCGGTGGATCTGGTGCCGCGCGTGATCACTCCGCACGAGTGGCAGGCACTGCGGGTCGGCTTGGTCCAGCGCGCTCGAGCGATCGAACTGTTCTTGCGAGATGTCTACGGCGATCAGCGAATCGTGGCAGACGGTGTGCTCAGCCGCGAGCTGGTCGAGGGTTCTCCGGGCTGGCGAGCCGAGGCGGCGCGGCTGCCGAGCGGCACAGTCCGGGCGCCGATCATGGGCTTCGACCTGGTTCGTAACGAGTTCGGAGGCTGGCGGGTGCTGGAGGACAACGTCCGCAACCCCAGCGGAGCGGCGTACGCGATCGCGATTCGTGACCTGATCGACGCCTGCCTGCCCGAACTACCGCGGCCCCCTGGATTGCTCTCACCGGCCAGCATGCTGCCGGTCATGCGGGAATGCTTGCTTGCGCGGGCCAAGCCGGGCGGCACGGCGGCTCTGCTGTCCAGCGGCCCGGGCTCATCGGCCTGGTTCGAGCACCGCCTGCTGGCGGACCGGGCGGGCTTGCTGCTGGTCCTGGCTGACGACCTCACGGTCGAGGGTGGCGACGTGCGCCACCGTCGCACCGGCGAGCGGATCGACGCGCTCTACCTGCGGCTGGACGTGGAGCTGATCGATCTGGTGGATGCGAGTGGCCGCTCGATCGGCGCCGAGATATTCGATGTCGCCGCAGCGGGTCGAGTGACGCTCGCCAACCCGCCGGGCAACGGGGTGGCCGACGACAAGGCCATGTACTGCTACGTGCCGGAGTTGATCGGGTATTACCTGGGTGAGCACCCGAGTCTGGAGGCAGTGCCGACGTACCGGACCAGCGACGAAACGGAGGCACGTGCGGTGCTCGACCGGGTAGGTGAACTGGTCACCAAGCCGGTGGACGGCCACGGAGGCGTCGGTGTGCTCATCGGGCCGGATGCCTCCGCCGCCGAAGTCGCGGCCCGCCGCATGGCCATTGCGGCGAACCCGGCGGGCTGGGTCGCGCAGGAGGTGGTCGCTCTCTCTTCACATCCCACGCTGAGCGGCAGCTCCTTGCAGCCGCGGCATGTGGATCTTCGGGCGTTCGTCTACCTTCGCAGCGCCGATCCGGACGACTGTACCCTGGCGGATCTGGCGCTGACCCGGGTCGCCCCGGCGGGCAGTCTGGTGGTCAATTCCTCCCGCGGTGGTGGCGCCAAAGACACCTGGATCATCGGAACGGACAGTGATGATTAGAAGACAGCATCTTCAGGGCGCAGCCGAGCGCGAGCGGAGAACCCCTCCGCGAGCGTCGGCAAGGCGGAGCCCGATGCTGTCTGGACGACGAGCGAGGGCAGACATGCTCCACGGACGAAGTGAGCTATCGGACACCGTCGTCGGTCCCGAGCGAGGAGGAAGACAGCATCTTCAGGGCGCAGCCGAGCGCGAGCGGAAAACATAGTGTGCGGACTGGTCGGCGAGATGCGCTTCGACGGGGAATATGCCGACATCGCCGCGGTAGACCGGATCAGCGCCGTCCTGTCGCCGCGAGGGCCCCGACGGCTGTGGCGTCTGGTGCCGCGGGCCGGTTGCGTTCGGCCACCGGCGGTTGTCGATCATCGGCCTGAGCGTGGATGGGTCGCAGCCGATGGTGGACCCTGAGCTCGGGTTGAGCCTGATCTTCAACGGCTGCAGCTACAACTACCAGCAGCTGCGAGCCGAGCTGGAGGGCCACGGACATCGGTTCTTCTCGACGTCAGACACCGAAGTGATCGGTAAGGCGTACGCCGAGTGGGGCCTGGGCTGTGTTGATCATTTCTTCGGCATGTTCGCGTTCGCGATCTTCGAGCAACACACCGGCAGATTGATCTTGGGCCGCGACCGGCTCGGAATCAAGCCGCTCTATCTCGACCAGACCGCCCAGCGGCTTCGCTTTGCCTCCACGCTGCCGGCGCTGTTGGCGGGCGGGGGCACCGACACGTCATCGATCAGACCGCCGCTGGCCTACTACATGACCTTCCACAGCGTCGTACCAGCCCCCTATTCCATCGTGTCGGGCATCCGGAAATTGCCGCCCGCCACGCTACGGGTGGTGGATCCGGACGGTTCGCACGCCGATCACCTGTACTGGGATCCGGCCTTTAGTCGTGACCCCGATCGAGCGGGCTGGTCGGAGCAGGAATGGCAGCGGGCCCTGCTGGCCAGCCTGCGCACCGCCGTTGACCGCCGAATGGTGGCCGACGTGCCAGTCGGCGTGCTGCTCTCCGGCGGCATCGACTCATCCTTGGTGGTTGCCTTGCTCGCCGAGGCCGGGCAGCACGGACTGCAGACCTTCAGCATCGGCTTCGACTCCGCGGGCGGCGAGTCCGGCGATGAGTTCGCCTACTCCAGCTTGGTGGCCGAGCGCTTCGGCACCGACCATCACCGGATCAAGATCGACAGCTCCCGGCTACTGCCCGGCATCGACGCCGCGATCGGCGCGATGAGCGAACCCATGGTCAGCCACGACTGCGTGGCCTTCTACCTGCTCAGCGAGGATGTCAGTCAGAGCGTCAAGGTGGTCCAGTCAGGACAGGGCGCCGACGAGGTATTGGGCGGCTACGACTGGTACCC
>DATFQP010000140.1:0-6971 GCA_035264145.1 Propionibacteriaceae bacterium | reverse complement strand
AGGCCCGGCCAGGCAACCGTCGCTTCGCGGCCGGGCGGATACCGGTCGATGAAGAGGGTGTGCGGCTGATGCTCGATGTCCTTGAGACCGGCGAAGAACATCGCGTTGAAGGTGGTGGTGGCTGATTGTGAGACTCCCCCGCCGAGCTCCTTGCGGAATTTCCCGTCCTCGATGATGTAGCCCTCGGTGAAGCCGTTGCCGGCTGTCCGCTCCCCGACTACCCCGTTGAGCGAGAAGATCTCACCGGGCGTCAGCAGGGTGCCGTTGATCAATTCAGCGGCGCGACCGATGTTGACGTTGCGGTAGGGCAGGTAGGGAAAGTAGGTCGTGAACTCGCCGGTGACCTGTTTGATGCCGAGATTCTTGGCGTCGGCGGTGGTGAACTTGGCCTTGGCGCCGGTCAAGTGAACCGATGCGGTCCGGTCCGCGCCGGACTTGGTCAAGGCCGGTTCAACTGCCTTGGCCAGGTCCTCAGCGGTGATTTTCGTGCCGTTGACAGCTGGGATGACCTTGGGCTGACCGTTGACCAGTCGCACTGTGGCGTCCTTGGGCCTGGTCAGTTCGACGGTCGCTACCGCGCTAGCCGAGTTCTTCAGCAACGCCTTCGGGTCGAGCACGTGGGCAAGCGTGCCGTCCTTCGGCTGGAATGTGATGGATTTGCCGATCATGCTCGGTGTCACCGTGAACGTTCCGTTGCTGCCGGCCTTGACCTTGACCGGACCGGATACCGCGGGCTTGGCGAAGCCGTTCGCCACCTTTTTTGCCTCGTCGGTGGTGATCTGCGGCTCAGATAGATCGGCTGGGAGATCGACCGGAGTGCCGGCCGCCGGAAAAGCGCCGCGGATGGCCGTCGCAGCCTGCTGCTGACGGAGGATAAAGCCAGTCTTCGCCGGTGTCTGTTTGAGGTCGGCTCCAGCGTAGGAGAGCCGCGCGTCCGCCGGCTTGCGGTCCCAGGCGGTCGCCAAGCCGTGAACCGCTTTGGAGAGCTTCTTCTGGTCGACGACGACCACTGCGTCGGTCGACGTGCCACCGGTGAGCACAGTCAGGATCTGCCTTGGATTCCAGCTGCGGCCACCGCCCGCCTTGGCGATGCTCTCGTGGTAGTCGATCTGCAGACCTGCTTCAGCCGGCTTCACTTGAGACTTGTACGGTCCGGCTTTGACCAGAATGGGCTCGGCTGCTGCCGGACCCAGCTCATCGGCCAGCTTGGCCTCGGCCGCTTGCGGACTGAGGCCGCCGACCGGAACGCCGGCCACGACCGCCTCTTTCGGTACGTTGTCGCCGGCCATGGCATATCCGATCCCGTACAGCGCGCCGACGACCACCAGCAATGCACCTGCGCCGATCGCCAGGGCGACGCCAGGGCTCAGCCGCCTTCTGGGAGGCTTGGGCTGAGGCGCTGGAGTTGTCACGACCCAGGTGTCGTCGTGCTCGGGCGTTTGGGTGCTCACTAACAGGCCTTACGGTGCTATCGGGTCAAAGTACGAGCCCCGATAGTACGCCAGCGGGCGTCCGGACGGTGCTTCTCGACTGGCGCGGACGACGAGGCCGAGGACGATGGTGTGATCGCCACCGTCGTAGCTCACATAGGTATCGCAGTCCAGCCAGCCGTGTGCTCCACCGATGATTGGAGCGCCCGAGACGGGGGCCGGCCGGTGCTCCACGTGGTCGAACTGAGTCCTCAAGTCCCGGCCACGGTTGCTGAAGTGCCTGGCGATCGGCTCCTGGTCGTCGCGCAGAAGGGATACCGCCCACCGAGCCGCGCCGAGGACGGCAGCGTGGAAGCGGCTCTGTTTGCTGACACACACCAGGACCAGGGGCGGATCCAGGGATACGGCGCTGAAGGCGGTCGCCGTCATCGCGTGGGCTGCGCCTTGCCAGACGGTTGAGACAACCGTGACCCCGGACACGAAAGTTCCCATCACATGGCGCATGGCGTCACCCGATCCGACCGCACCCTCGTCGGCCTCGGCTGGGGCGGTCACGTCCTAGCTGAGACCAGCGAAGAGATCGTCCGCCCAGCCCGCGGACTCGGGAAACGGTTGACCGGCCGCGAATCGGTAGAACTCATGCGACCACATGGCATCACCCAGGACCGAACGCCCGGAGAAGAACGGCCCGTCCGGGGTGATCTGGGTGGCGTGCGCACGCATCGCGTCCATCTTCTGGCTAACGTACGGTTCGCCCTCAATCGCCGCCACGATCTCCTCGTCGGTGGAAATCATCGGAAGCAGACCGCCTTCCGGGTCGAATCCCTTCATCGTTTCGGTGTCACCCGCCTCACGCAGACGTCGGATCGCGTCTGCCATGCGGGTTTGACTCATGGTGCTCCACAGCACACGGGGGACGGACCAGGACTGCCCCAGATCGGCTCGATATGAAGGGACTCCGGCGAGCAGGTACCCATACATGGCTACCCGGTGAGCCTGAATATGGTCGGGATGGCCGTATCCACCGACCTCGTTGTAAGTAATCAGGACGTGAGGGCGGCGCTGCCGGATCAACGGCACCAGCTCGTTGGTGGCCTCCAGGAGGTCGGTCGTCCAGAAGATACCTTCCCGCAGTTCCGTACGGGCAATCGCCAAACCCTGGTCGCCGTACGCCATGCCGGAATCACGGAAGCGCCCATCGCCGCCGAGCCGGACGAAGTCGGTGACGCCCAGGATGTCCATCGCCTGCTTGAGCTCGCCGAGCCGGTGCTGACCCAACTCGTCACCCTGATCAGCGGCGAGATGGCTGAGATCGTCGACCAGCACCTCGCCCTCCTCGCCCAAGGTGCACGTCACCAGGCACACCTCGGCACCTTCAGCCACGTACTTGGCCATGGTCACGCCGTTGTTGATCGTTTCGTCGTCGGGATGAGCGTGCACCAGCATCAGCCGGCGCGGCGCTGTGCCCACCTTCGGGTCAGCCTCAGCAGTCACGGCCACCACCCTATGCGGTGTTCAACCTGGTCGCCGGGCGTTCCCGACTGGCTCACCCGAAGGTGGCGAGCGACCGAACGGCTCGACGCATCCGATCGGTGCCATCAACCAGCGCTCGTCGCAGCGGCGAGGCCAGGTCGCGGGCCAGTGTCTGCTCCGCCAGTTGCAATGTTTCGGGTGTGGCGACGCTCCAGGGATAGGCGCGTGCCGCCACCTCGCCCAACGGCCAGCCCGTACGGAACTGCGCGGTGTTGCCGATCTCGGAGAAGTATCGGGTAACGAAAGGTTTGAGAAGTTCCGACTGGTTCGGGGCGAAGAAGCCTTCGGCGGTCGCATAAAGCTCCAGCCCTGAGGCGGCGGAGGGTCGCATCAACAACGACCACGCCACTTCCTTCGCCTCCGCGTCAGGCAGAGCGGCCCGGGCCCGTGCCGCGTGCACCTGGGCCGCAGCGCTCGGGTCGCGATCGAGGGCGTGGGTGATGAGTCGGCGCTCGTCGGTCAGCGCAGCAAGTCTCTCGACGACGGTCCACACCAGTTCCGGGTCAAGGACGATGCCTTCTGGAAGTCGATCGCCTCGATACCAGCGGTGAAGCCCGTCGACGTCTGCGGCGCTGCGCACGACCAGCCGAAAGGCCGTCAGCTGATGATCAGAGCGGGGTTCGCTCTCGCCTAGCACCTGCCACGCCATGCGATGCACCCGCTCGAGCCGCTGCGAGCGCTCAGCGACGGGACAGTAGGCGCCGGCAAGTTGATCCAGTGCGAAACCGGTGACGGAAGCCAAGATCACGTCTGACCGACAGGATTGTAGACCGGCACATACCATGTCCAGCGCGCGCGCCGGCGATAGGGCGGCATCGCGTACCGAGTCTCGAATGGCGTTGTAGATCACCACGGCAGGCTGTTCGTCGATGATGCGGGGCAGGGCCTCCGCAACTCGGGACCAGCCGTCCGTACCGAATCTGATCTTGGCCCAGCTGTCGTCGTGCAGGTCAGGAATGACCAGCGAAGCGTCGGCCGGGACGGTGATCGGCACTGGGCTGTCGGCGACGATGACCTCGGCCGCCATGCTGACGGCACCGCGAGAGTCGAGGCTGCCGACGGTCAGCGCGTGCGAACGGCTCAGCGAAGCCAGGGGTGCTGACCTCTTGACGATGGCGACTTCTGGCGGCTCCCCTACAACCTCGAGCGTGTCCATACCGGTCGTCCGTAGCCAGCTCTCCGCCCAGGAGAGCAAATCGACGGCGCCTGCCTCCGACCAGCACTCGATCAATTCGCCAAACGTCGCATTTCCGAAGCGATAGCGGTCGAAGTACCGGTCCAGCCCGCCCAGGAAGACCGGATCGCCCAGGTAGGCGACCAGCTGTTTGATGACGGCGGCGCCCTTGGCGTAGGTGATGCCGTCGACGTATTGCAGGGCCGAGGCCGCGTCAGCCGCGGCGCTGCCTGCCACCGGATGGCTGGACGGTGACTGATCGTCGACGGAGCCCCTGTCCTTCCGGACGATGCCGAACTCGATCCAGAGCGGGTAGTCCGTGGCATCGGCACAGCACCGGTGCGTCATGTATTCAGCGAACGACTCGTTCAGCCAAAGGTCATCCCACCAGCGCATGGTGACCAGATCACCGAACCACATGTGGGCCATCTCGTGCGCGATGACGCCCGCTCGCGAGGCCAGTTCGGCTCGGGTCGCGTGACCGCGGTAGATGAACGTGTCGCGGAAGGTGACACAGCCGGGATTTTCCATGGCTCCGGCGTTGAAGTCCGGCACGAAGGCCTGGTGGTACTCGCCGAATGGATACCGGCGCGCGAAGGTCCGATGGTAGTAGTCGAGGCATTGCTTGGTCACCGCGAGCATGTCCTCGGCCTGCTCGCCGAGCTGCTCCGCAAGCGATTTCCGAGCGTGCAGCCCCAGTCGAATACCGTCGTGCTCGTCGAGCACCGAGGCGTACGGACCGGCCACCAGCGTCACGAGATAGGTCGACAGGGGTGCCTGTTGCATGATTCGCCAGCTACCGGGAGCGACCCGCTGGCTCGGGCCGTTGCCGAGCTCCGTCCAGCCCTCCGGAGTGCGGACATGGATCTCGTAACTCGACTTCAGATCCGGCTGGTCGAAACAGGCGAACCACCGCGGCGCCGCGTCCAGAAAGGACATGGCGTACAGGTAGATCTCACGATCCTGTGGATCCATGTGGCGGTGAAGGCCTTCACCGACGGTGGAGAAGCTCATCTGCCCCTCGACGTCCACGGTGTTGTCGGATAGAAGGTCGTTCAGCGTGATCCGTCCGGCACGCCATCCGTTCGGGCTCAGCTCGACCCCGTTGAGGCTCGCCGACGTCAGTACGTGCCCCTTGAAGTCGAGAAAGCTTTCTCTGCCGCGACTTTCAAACGTAATGGTGGTTCGGGAGGTGAAGGAGTCAGCCGACGGGTTGGTCAGGTCCAGCTCGACCACGGTGTGGTTGATCGTGAGCTGGGCCGCCCGGCTCTCGGCCTCACCCTGTTGCAGACTGTTCAAACTCAAGTCCCCGTGCATGCCACGATCGTCTCTCGGCTGGGCGGTCGGCGGGCCTCGGGGCCCCGTCCTCAAGAATGTGGTCGTGACCTGGACCGTGCGCCAATTGACCGCTGAGGATGCCGAACAGGCGCGGCGACTCGGATTCGAAGCGTTCGGTGTGCCGGCGACGCCGCCGGCGGATCCGCCTTCGGTGGACCAACCGGGATTCACCTGGTTCGGGGCCTTCGAAGCCGACGTGTTGGCCGCGCGAGTAGTCGACCGGGAGTTCGAGTCGTGGTTCGGTGGCGTGCGCCTGCCGACGTGCGGAATCGCCGGCGTGACGGTTGCCGCGGAGTACCGCCGACAGGGACTTCTGACGCCCCTCTTCGTCGAAGCACTGCGGCATGCCAAGCAGCGCGGCTCGCTCATCTCCTCGACACCTCCGGGGATGATCTTGCCCGGCTTTTCCTGCCGGGAGTCGAGTGGCGGGTTGCGCACTCGTCACCGTACATGATCAAGATCTTGGACATCCGTGGCGCTCTGAGCACACCCCGCTATCCGGTCGGCATGAAGGTGAAGCTGAACTTCTCGATCGCGAACGATTTTCTGGCCGAGAACAACGGGTCCTACCAGCTCGACGTGGCCGGCGGACAGGCGCGTTGCACGGCCGGTGTTGGCCGCGGGGACCGCGTCTTAACGCCGCAAGGGCTGGCGCTGCTCTTCGCCGGGATCCAGTCGTGTACCGACCTGCGGGCGGCCGGCCACCTCTCGGGCGGCGATGTCGATCAAGACCTGGATTGGGATGCCCTCTTCGGCGGCCGTCAGCAGCACATCCGCGACTACTACTGAACTCCAGCGGGGCACAAGGCACGCTCCCAATGGCGAGGTTGCTCTGATCTGGGCCACTCAACTGTGCCGGAATTCGACGACGTCGCCGTCCGCCATGACATAGTCCTTTCCTTCCAGCCGCACCTTGCCCATGGCCCGAGCGTTGGCCACCGAACCCGCGGCGACAAGATCATCGAAGGAAATGACCTCAGCCTTGATGAAGCCCTTCTGGAAGTCGCTGTGGATCACGCCCGCGGCCTCAGGGGCAGTGGCCCCCTTGGGGATCGTCCAGGCCCGGGATTCCTTCGGCCCTGAGGTCAGGAAGGTCTGGAGCCCGAGCGTGTCGAAGCCGACTCGAGCGAGCACGTCAAGTCCCGGCTCGGCGACGTCCATCTCGGCGAGGAACTCCCGGGCCTCCTCCGGTTCCATCTCGACCAGCTCGGACTCGATCTTGGCGTCCAGGAAGATTGCCTCAGCCGGAGCCACCAGCTCCGACAGCTCCGCCTTCACTGTGTCGCTGGCCAGTTCGTCGGAGTCGCAGTTGAAGACGTAGAGAAACGGCTTGGCGGTGAGCAGGAACAAGTCCTTCAGCGCCCCCCGATCCAGCTTGGCGGCGAACACGGTACGGCCACTGTCCAGCACCTCCTGCGCCTCACCGACGGCTGCCAGGGCTTCGGCCCTGAGGTCAGGAAGGTCTGGAGCCCAAGCGTGTCGAAGCCGACTCGAGC
>DATFQP010000139.1:0-5208 GCA_035264145.1 Propionibacteriaceae bacterium | reverse complement strand
ACCAGGGCCTGGCTGGCGCCCAGCGCGTCGGCTCCGGCCCCGGCCTGCCGCAGCGTGATCACGGACAGCAGGGCGACGGTGCCGGTCACGATGATGGTGGCTTCCAGGGTCCGGGAGCCGACGAATCCAAGCGCGATCCCCTGGTTCTGCCGCTTGACCACCGGGTACAGCGCGATCGCGGTGCCGATGCAGGCAAAGGCCAGGAGTACATCGAGCAGGCCGGCGAACAGGATCTGTGTGTCCGCGAGTCCGGGGCCGAGGATGTAGTTCGGGTCGTTCCGCACCGGGGCGAACAGGACCCGGGCGGGTATCGAGGTGGCGAAGGTGATCAGGTACAGCGCGCCCGCGACCAGCGCGGTCTTCCTCAGCGGGCTCATCGGACGCCGGCGTTCTGCGTTGGTGTGGTTCGGTCGATGACGGTCATGTCATTTTCCTTGGGTGGATAGTTGAGCACCCGTCGAAGTGCGATGGTCGGTGAGGTGGGGCTGGTCGGTGTCGACAGAAGCGACCGAGACCAGCTGCAGACCTACGTCACGTACTTGCTGCAGCAGGCCATGAAAGGGCGGACTGGCCAACCCCCGTCAGGGCATCCAGCCTCGGTGCCGACGGTATGTGTTCATTGAGCTGACCTGTTTTCTTTCGAATCCATTGGGCTGTATAGCCCGCCATACTTTGTACAACAAAGCTACCATACAAAGTATGGGGATGCTGACGCCTGGTGCGGGATGCTGAAACAGAACAGCGACACCCCGAAGGAACGCGTCCCGCTCAGCCGGGAGCGGGTGCTGCGCGGCGCCATCGCGGTCGCCGACTCAGCAGGAGTACGAGCGCTGACGATCCGCTCGTTGGCCGCAGAACTCGGCGTGACGCCGATGTCGGTCTACTACTACGTCGCCAACAAGAGCGAGATCCTCGACGGCATCGTCGATGAAGTTTTTGCTGAGATCGACCTACCACCCGGAGATGGTGACTGGCGCTCGGAGATCCTTCGACGGGCCAGGTCCGCCCGTCAAGTGCTGAGCCGCCACCCCTGGGCGATCGCCCTCTTGGAGTCCCGCAAGACACCCGGCCCCACGACGTTGATACACCACGACGCCATGATCGGCACACTGCGGAACGCGGGCTTCTCGGTCGAGATGACCGCCCACGCCTACGCCCTGCTCGACAGCTATGTGTACGGGTTCGCGATCCAGGAGGCCGCTCTGCCCTTCCACGGCCCGGAGACCGTCGCCGAAGTCGCAGAGCCCATGATGGAGCAGTTCCCCGCAGGTGAGTACCCCCACCTGATCGAGATGGCGACCGAGTACATCCTCCAACCCGGCTACGACTTCGGTAACGAGTTCGAATTCGGGCTCAACGTGATCCTCGACGCCCTCACCAGGTCGATTCCAACGACGCCGGCCAATCCCCCCAGCTGACCAGCGACGAGCTGGCTCTCCAAAGCTGAGTGAGGGGACTGCCTGCCGATCGAACCTCCCTCGGACTCCAAAACGGCAAGCCTGCGCCGGAGCTGCGCTTCGAGGCTGGTCCCAGCCCGGGATCGTCTCGAGGTTCTGGACGGACAGATCGGGAAGGTGTGACACTGGACGTCGTCCTGGGTTGCTCGACCGCTCCGCTATCGGCAGCCGAGAACCTGCCATGCCGACGTCCGCAGGCACCCGGCGCTATCCCAGGACGCCAGAGTCCAGCAGACAGCACTTGGGGGAAGATGACTCGTTTCCTGCGTACGACCCGCATCCTCGTGGCCACAATGGCCGCCGCGTTGGCGCTTGTCCTCCCTTGCGCCGCGCCCGCTCACGCCGCGGGCCCAAGAAATTGCACTGAGCTGACCGGCCGTGACGTCGATCGGGTCGGTTGCTACGAGTTGGTGTGGGTGGACGGTGTCGAGGTCAGGATGACGTTCGCGAACGTGCAATTTTAAGGGCAAGGTGCCGAGCGACCGACTGGGCAACTTTTACGTGATAGGGCCGCAGGACGACACGCCTCAGAGCGAGGATGCGACCTTCGTGCACGACCACACCGTCGCCGGCACGCCACAGCAGAACCACGGTTCTTACCGTGTGCACCTGCGCGGCATCTTCGTGCTGTGCAGTGCTGCGGGCCTGGAAAGTGGTGCCTGCGTAGCGACCTTGAGCCCGCTCGAGGGGGTGGGGCTCCTACCCTTGGCCACGACCGTGAATGGGCAGCTGCTGACATCGGTTGAGGCCATTGAGGCGGCTGCAGCGGCCGGGCTGGTCACACTGCAAGACACCGGGGCGGTGCTGGTCGGCACGATCAGCGGCAAGTAGACAGACTTCGAGGCCGTGCGGGCCCTCGCCTACCGCGAGGCAAACAGCCGTTCCACGGCCTCCGGCCTGAACCCGCGCACCGTCAGGTACACCCCCAGCGAGAATTCCCACAGCGCAATCGGGATTGCCAATACCAACGGCAGCAGCGACGTCCGCTCCACCACATTGAACGTCACCGCCGCAGTGCCCACCAACAACAGCGGCGCCCCGATCAACCCCACGATCGGCAGCACCCGGGGCACCAACCGGGACCAGTACAGCAGCGGCGCCAGAAAGAGCGCGTTGAAGGCAGGCATCGTGCTCTGGCTCAACGAGAACAGCCGGTCGTACAGCCCCACCAACGCCTGCCCGGCAACCAGCCCCCCCGCTCCAACCCCGGCCTGGCGCAGCGTCACCACCGTAAACAAGCACGCCACGCCCACCACGATCACCGCCCCCTCGATGGTCCGGGTGCCGACCAAGCCCAACGCCATGGCCTGGTTCTGCCGCTTCACGATCGGATAGAGCGCGACGGCGGAGACGAGACCGGCCAAGGCCACGATCATCTCCAGTACGCCGCCTATCAGCACCCGAGTATCCGGCCCTGGGCCGACGATGAAGTTCGGATCATGCACGCCGGTGTAAAGCAACAGGGTCGGGATCGAGACGAAGGACACGATGTAGGCCACGCCCGCCGCGAGCGCGTGTTTCCTCGGTGAGTTCATGGCCCTACGTTCTCATGATGGGGCAGGTCCGCAACTGAGCTGAAACGGAAGCGGTCATCTGCGAGCACCCGTGACAGCAACCCGGACTGGTCCAGGTATCAACATGAGCACCCGAACGTGACTCCGGCACTGGGAGTGGGCGGACCCACCGAGGAACGCTCCGCACGGACTTTGTAATCAGGCGATGATCTGACCGCCACCTGACCCCAACGCCCTAAACGATCCGTGCACCAACATGGCTCTAACCCAACCCAGATACCGACCCGAATAGGGCCGCACACCAGGTGTAATCGACCCAGATTCACGGACCCGTACGCTCAGCGCCAGTGATTGGCGGCGCACCAACCGTGCTTCGGGGACGAAGCGGTCAAGCGGTCAAGTACAGGCGCTGCACGCCACGAGCGAACGCACAGAGATCGTCTCAGGCGCAGTCACACACCATTACAAAAGGATTACGACGCCGACGACGATCAGCCATAGGGACCAGGCGACATAGGCGATGGGGGTCAAGACCCCGGCCAGCTTCCAGCCTTCCTGCTCGATTGCGCCGACGAATTCCAGCGAGCAGATCATGAGGAGTGCACCGACGACGATGCCGGCAACACCGGTCCACCACGGTGTGTTCGTGGCTTGAATGAGAGCGACACCGGTCAAGACGCTCCAGCCGCCGGTGAACAGGTAGCCGAGGTGTTCGCCGACCGCGACTCCTAGGTAGTGGTTAAACGACTGGAAAACAATGTCGATGGTTTCGCGACGTGCCGAGCCGACGTCCGCGTCAGCATCGACGCGCGCCAGAAAGGGGACTAGGAACGGCCACCGGATCAGTCCTAGGAACTGCACGACCGCTGCCATCACCCCAGTGGTCGCAGCCACCACGGCCAGGCCTGAGTTGACGCCGACCAGCGAGGATGCAAGCAGGACGGCCAAGGGCGCAAGCAAGACCGCCGTCAGGGCGAAGATCCACCAAAGAAGCAGGAGGCGGACCCCGCCAGCCCGGAAGCGGGCCAGCACCTCCGAGGTTGGGCGTCGCAGGATGTCCGGATAGTCGAAACTTCGACCGAGCAGAAAGAAGCAAAGGTTGAACGCGAGGGGCAGGACTATGAGGAGAGCGCCAGCAGCGCGTTCCGTACTCACCGAGCGGTTGCGTTCGTCGCCCCTTGAGTGTCGGATGCCCGCCGGATCAAGGCTGCAAGGAGCAGCCAGGTCAGCAGTCCGAAGACGACGGCTCCGCTCGCACCGAAAACCGGGAACCGCTCGCCAATGTTTCTCGCAATGACGTACGAGCTTATGAACCAAGCAAGTGCCCAAGCAGGCGGGTTCGCAACCGCCCACACGACCGCATTGGAGATGCTGTGTCCTGCCTGCACGAGTACCAGCGCCTGAAACACCCCGACACCGAGCCCAGTCACGGCTCCCATGAGGGCCAGATCGCCACGACCTATCCCATATCCGACCAGCGCCGCGCCCGCAGTCAGGCCGACCGCCATTCCCACAGATGTCGCCGGGATCCACAGCCATGAGACAAAACGCCGTAGCGCGAACCACTCCGCCGCCCCCACAGTCACGCCCGCGATCAGGCCCTCCACCAACGCCGACCCCACCGAATCGACGCCATCCACCGCCAAGTCCGCGACGTACCCACCGATCGGAAAACCAACGAGGATCGCGATCGGCCAGAGCCACAACCTCCGTGCCGGACTCTTCGCTGCGTTGCTCTGCCCGTTCACCGTGCGCCACCCTTCGCACCGGACTATCCAGTCGCCTCCTTCGGACACTACGCCGTTCCTCTCGCCGGCATCATCGGCGAGGTCGGCGATTAGGCGTATGACCGTGGTCAGGCGGCCTCCCTGGCCCTTGCGATGCCGTCCAGGATCAGATCGAGACCGTAGTCGAACTCGTCTCCGTAGTCGTAACCGGGCTTCATGGCATGCTCTGAAGGCACTGTGGGAGAGGCTGACGGCGATGATGGCCATCGGTCCCGGGCCGGCGAGGGGCAGTCCTCGCCTTCTCCGTGGGTGGAAGCCGACTGCCCTCCATACGGCGCGTCGCTGACCCCGTGGGACGACGAAGGCGGTGGTCAGCGCGACGGCGATCACCGGCGCGGCCAATAGTGAGCACCGGTGCGATGCCGGCCGTGCGGCAGCGCCAACGCGATGGCAAGCGTAATCGCATACGTGATGGCGAGGTAGACCACAGCCTGGCGCAACGGACGATCA
>DATFQP010000138.1:0-4148 GCA_035264145.1 Propionibacteriaceae bacterium | reverse complement strand
GCGGTGTCGTGCATGGCCATCGCGATCCCCTGACCCGCGAGCCAGTCGTCACCCTCGGGCACCGCGACGCCGTTGCCGCGGGCCAGGGCATCCCGGACCAGGTCGAGGCACTGGTCGAGCCCGTAGCTGCCATACTCGGTGTCCTCCGGTTCGTCGCTCACCGAGATCATCGGGTCGCCCGGTCGCACGGCGTTGCGGCGGCGAAACTCGAACGGATCCAGATCGAGCGCGCGAGCCAGTTCGTCCATCGCGGATTCGACCGCGAAGATCGACTGGGAGAGCCCGTAGCCGCGATGCCGCCGGCCGGTGCGAGGTTGGTGTAGACCACATACCCGTCGATCTTCTTGTTCGGGCACCGATAGACCGCGATCGATTCGCCGCAGGCATGGTAGAGCGTCTCGCCAGCGTGGTTGCCGTAGGCGCCGGTGTTGGAGACGATCCGCATCTCGAGCGCCGTCAGCGTGCCACTCCGACGCGCCCCGGCTTTGACCCGGATCCGCATCGGGTGGCGGCCCGGGCCCCCGACGAATTCCTCTTCGCGCGTGAACTCGAGCTGGACGGCCGGTCTTCAGGGTGGCCAAAGCGCAGATGTCCTCGGTCAGCACCTCCTGCTTGCCGCCGAAGCCGCCGCCGACGCGCTCGCAAAACACCCGGATATCGACCGGGTTGAGGCTGAACAGGTAACTGAGCTTCGCCCTCGCAATGAAGGGGGATTGAGAGCTGGTGCGCACGTTCAGCCGTTGCTGCTCGTCGAGCCAGGTGATCGTGGCGTGGGTCTCGAGGTGGGCGTGCTGGACCCGGTGGGCCGCGTAGTCGGCCTCGTGGATGACGTCCGCCTCGGCGAAGCCGGCCCCCACGTCGCCGACGCCCCCGTGCACGTCGAGCAGGACGTTGCGCTCGGGATGGCGGACGAACGGGTCCCCGGTCTTGTCGTGGATCACCGGTGCTCCGACCTGCATCGCTTCCTCGGGGTCGAAGGCCGCAGGGAGCACCTCGTAGTCGACCTCGATGCGGCGGCAGCCTTCCTCCGCGGCGGCCTCGCTGTCGGCCACCACGGCCGCCACCCGCTGCCCGACGAACCGCACGACGTTGTCCAGCATGTAGGTATCGTCGGGATCGGCGAGGTGGTCGTCGTGGATGGCGGTGGTATACAGGCGCCGGGGCACGTCCTCCCAGGTGAAGACCGCGTGGACGCCCGGCGTCGCCAAAGCGCCCTCTTTGCGGATGGCGACGATGCGGGCGTGGGCGTGCGGCGATCTGAGCAGCTTCAGATGTAGCAGGCCCTCGATTTCAGTATCGAGGGTGTAGCGCACCTTCCCCGTGACGATCCCCTCGCTCGCGGGGGCGGGCAGGCTCGCTCCGCAGGCCGTGCCAGGTCGGTCGTCCTCGATGGTTTTGATCCCGTGGATCGCGTCCTCGATCGCGCGGTACCCGGTACAGCGACACAGGCTGCCCTTCAAGACCCGCGGCAGATCCTGGCGATCCTCCTCGGTGAGGCTGGCCACCGTCATGATCATTCCGGCCGTGCAGAAGCCGCACTGAAAGCCCTGGGCTTCGAGGAACGCCCGCTGCATCGGGTGCAGCTCTCCATTCTGGGCGAGGCCTTCGATCGTCGTGATCTGGCGTCCTTCGGCGCGGAAGGCCGGAACAATACAGCTCTGGACCGGAACCCGGTCAAGCCAGACGGTGCACGCCCCGCAATCACCGGCATCGCATCCCTTTTTGACGCCGAACCAACCCAATTCGCGCAGGAAGGTGCGCAAGCACTGGCCGGCCGCCGGCTCGCTCGTGAACGTCCTCCCGTTGACGTGATAGCTCATGGGCAACCTCTCACGCGGCCTGGATGCCGGAAAGTTCGCGGCGAATCTCTTCGCCTAAGTGGAAGGTCAGGTGTTTACGATAGTCCGGTGCTCCGTGGACGTCGTCGTGATACATGAAGTCAGCGATGGTCTCCCGCAGCCGCTCACGCAGGCTTCTCGCATCGGGCACCTCATCAAAGCTCAACCGAATCGGCCGCACCGTCGACGCGGAGACGGTCAGCATAAAGGCGCCGTCCTGCGGGGAGAGCGTGCCGATGAGGAGCGCGGTCGAGCGGCCCAGGTGCGTCAGCGACACGCGACGGAAGCACGTTTGCTTTCGCAGGGCTGCGATCGGCACGTCGATCGAACGCAGCAAGTCGCCCGGTTGGAGGATATTCTGATGGTTGCCCGCGACGAACTCCTCCGCGGCCACGCGACGCTCGCCGCCATCCCGCAGCCTGAGGGTGTAGACGCCTTCGAGCGCTACCGTCAGCGAGATCATCGGACCCGCCGGCAACGACATGCAAATGTTGCCGCCAACGGTCGCCGTGTTCCACACCTTGAACGACGCCAGGAATGCGTGGCAGCACTGGTGGAGTAGCGGCGCAGCCGACCAATCCGGAGGCGCTTGCAGGGCCTCTAACTGGGCGATCGTGCAGGTGGGGGATATCTGGAGTCCCTGCTCACCGACCACCAGCGGCTCCCAGTCGAATCCCTGCAGGTCCAGCAGCCGGCGAAGATGCGGCTGCGGTTCGGAGAAGAGCCAGGTGCTGCCGGCCAGCCAGCTGTCTCCTTCCCGCCAATCGAAATCCTTGTCCCCGTTTCCAGTTACACGCCAAACTTCGGTGATGGTGTTCAGGTTCACGCGTCCACTCCTCCTCGCCTTGCAGCCGTTCTCAGCTCCAGCGGGAGCGTCCTCATCCGGTAGCGGATCCCGCCAATAACAAAATCGGTCTCCTGCTCGTGTCCTCAACTCCTTATCAGACGGAGAGGAGGAAACCCATCGTCCCGTAACGTTACTCACAGTACCCTAGAACACTGTTAGGTGAGGGCGCATCCCCCAAATGAGCTATTTTTGGAAACTTTTTTGACGAGCTTCCTGAAATGCACCTTTCCACGTCGCTGGATGAATAGATGCAGGGACTTCGACGAGTGTAGCGATGTACGGCTGTCTCGCCCCGTTGCCGCTTCTCGACAGAGACTACGCTTTGAGCCGGTACCCTGTCTTGAAGATCCACCACACCGTCGCCAGGCACACGGCCAAAAAGCAGATCGTCATGGCCAGGCTCACACCAACGCTCACGTCGGCGATCCCGTAAAAGCTCCAGCGGAAGCCGCTGATCAGGTAGACGACAGGGTTGAACAGGCTGGCCGTCTGCCAGAACGGCGGCAACATATCGACGGAGTAGAAACTGCCGCCGAGGAAGACCAGGGGCGTCACGATGAGGAATGGTACAAGCTGGAGCTTCTCGAAGCCGTCGGCCCAGATGCCCAGGATGAAGCCAAAGAGGCAGAAGGTCACGGCCGTGAGCACGAGGAAGAAAAGCATCCACAGCGGGTGCGCGATCTCGAGCGGCACGAACAAGCCCGAGGTGCCCAGGATTATGAGGCCGAGGACGACCGACTTGGTCGCGGCTGCCCCAACGTAGCCGATGACGATCTCGATGTAAGAGACGGGAGCCGACAAGAGCTCGTATATCGTGCCCGTGAACTTGGGGAAGAAGATGCCGAACGATGCGTTGGAGATGCTCTGCATCAGCAGCGATAGCATGATCAGTCCGGGTACGATGAAGGCACCGTAGCTGACCCCGTCGATATCGGTGATACGCGAGCCGATCGCCGCGCCGAAGATGACGAAATACAAGGACGTCGAGATGACGGGCGAGACGATGCTCTGCAGCAACGTACGCAAGGTTCTTGCCATCTCGAACTTGTAGATCGCGCGGATCGCGTAAAGGTTCATCGCCCTTCTTTCACCAGGCTTACGAAGATCTCTTCCAGCGAGCTCTGTCTTGTTTGGAGATCGTTGAACTTGATGCCCGCTGCGTTGAGGTCCGCGAGCAAGGCGGTGATATCCGCGCGCTCTGTTTGCTTATCGTAGGTGTAGACCAACTCGCTCCCGTCTGCCGCGAGCTCCAGACGGTAGCCGGCAAGCTCGCTCGGAATTTCGGTGAGCTTGCCGTGCAGCTGAAGCGTCAGTTGTTTCTTGCCCAGCTTGCGCATGAGTTCGGTTTTGTCTTCGACCAGAATGATCTCGCCGTTGTTGATCACCCCGATCCGGTTGGCCATCTCTTCGGCCTCGACGATGTAATGGGTGGTCAGGATGATGGTCACGCCGGTCGCGCGCAG
>DATFQP010000137.1:0-2398 GCA_035264145.1 Propionibacteriaceae bacterium | reverse complement strand
ACGCACTGGTCGATGATCTCGACGCTGACCTGAGCCAGCCGGTACACATTCGACTCACGGGCGCGGAAGTCACCGCCCTTGACCGTGTCGTAGAACAACCGGTAGATCGAGTCGCCGTCGTTTCGATAGTTCTTCGCCGCGTTGATCCCACCCTGGGCAGCAATGGAGTGCGCCCGTCGCGGGGAATCCTGATAGCAGAAGCATGTGACGTGATAGCCGGCCTCACCGAGCGTCGCAGCAGCTGAGGCACCGGCCAGACCGGTACCCACGATGATGACCGAGAGCTTGCGCCGGTTGGCGGGGTTGACCAGCTTCGCCTCGAACCTGCGCTTGTCCCAGCGATCCTCGATGGGGCCGCCCGGGGCCTTGGTGTCGCCGACCTTGTCACCTTCGGCATAGAACGCATCCGCGTCGATCGAAGCGAAGGCAATGTCGGCGGTGGGCGTGGCTTCGACATTCGCGACCGAGTGCGAACTCTGCCGCTCCGGCTTCTCCGCCGGCTGGTCGGTCGTGTCCCAAGGCAACTTCATCTAACTCACCCATCCGAAGAAGACGCTGTACGGGGGAAGGAGGAACCCGATCGTCACCACGGCAGCCACCAGGTGGGCCAATCCGTTGAGCCGGCGGCGGGCCACACGGGAGGTGTTGGCGCCGAGGGTGGTGAGCGAACTCCAGATGCCGTGTCGCAGATGGAAGCCGACGGCGAGCACGGCGACGGTGTATGACAGGACCACCCACCAGACCTGGAAGCCGTTGACCAACCGCTGGTAGGGGTCCGGCGCGGCGCCCCCCGGATGGATCGTGTTGAAGGTCAGGTGCAGCAGGTGATAGATCACGAACAGCAAGATGATCACGCCGCCCCAGCGCAGGGTGAACGACGCGTAGGTGCGCTGGACGCCGAGCTTGGTCTTCGTCGTCTGGTACCGCTTTGCGCCGCCCCGGGCGTGGTTCGCGCGAGCCCACAGCCTGAACGCCGCGTAAACATGGACCAGAATGCTGGCGATCAGGACGACACGAAGGACCCATAGGGCGCCGGCGTACGGGAGGATCGGCTCGCCCAGCGTGCGCAAGTGATGAGCGTAGGTGTTGAACGACTCAGCCCCGGCGAAGACCTTGAGGTTGCCGTACATGTGCGCGATGAGGTAGCCGATCATGATCAAACCACTGACCGCCATCAGCGCCTTCAACACGACGGTGGACCGAGCCGCCTGCCTGGGCCTCGCCAGTGAAGTAGTCACCACGCAGCCACCCTAGAACCCGCGAGGCAAGCGTTCGAGTCCAGACCACTGTGCTCACTGGTGTCTTTGGCCACACCGCCTCTCAGCAGTAGCCCTACCGTGCCGTGGTGAGCCATAGCGAGACTTACCTCCTGGGCAAATCGATTAGTCACCACTGGATCGACGTGGGTCCGGGCGCCTATCGCGACTTCGGGCCAACGCCTGCTCATGGCGCCACGCGGCGATCTTGGCATGGTTGCCGCTGAACAGGATCTTTGGCACTTCAAGGCCGCGCCAGTTCGGCGGTTTTGTGTACGTCGGATACTCCAGCAGCCACTCCTGGCCGGCGGAATACGACTCCTCGGTCAACGACTCCGGGTTGCCGAGAACTCCGGGGAGGAGCCGGACCACCGCCTCGATGATGACGAGCGCTGCGACTTCCCCGCCGGCCAGCACGTAGTCACCGATACTGAGCTCCTCCACCTGCATGCGAGTAGCGGCATAGTCGACCACGCGTGCGTCGATGCCCTCGTATCGGCCGCAGGCGAAGATCAGATGATCCTGATCGGCCAGTTTCCACGCGGTCTGCTGGTTGAAGGGGCGGCCCGACGGCGTCGGCACGATAAGCGTGGGACTCGCCGCGGTACGGCTGCCCAGCGCCTCATCCGTGCCAGACGGGGCGAGGCTGCCCAGCGCCTCACCCGTGCCAGACGGGGCGAGGCTGTCAAGAACCTCGCCCCAGGGCTCCGGGCGCATGACCATGCCGGGACCACCGCCGTACGGAGTGTCGTCGACCGTCCGGTGCCGGTCGTGGGTCCACTCCCGGAGATCATGAACGCTGAGTTCGACCAAACCGGTCTCGATCGCCTTTCCGACCAGAGAGAGGTGAAGGGGATCGAAGTAGACGGGGAAGATCGAGACCACGTCGATCCGCATCAGCCCTCCTCGTCGGCCAGCAGGCCGGGCACGTCCGCGATCCTCAACCAGCCGCGTTCGAGGTCGATCTCCGGAATCAGCGCTTCGACGAAGGGAATCAGGCGGCTGCCCGGACTTGTGTCGAGCTCGAGCAGGTCCTGCTGGGGCAGGTGGAGGACCGAGATCACCCGCCCGATCACCGTCTCATCGGCGGTGCGCGCCACCAGGCCGATCAGTTGACGGTCGTAGAACTCCTCCGCATGGCC
>DATFQP010000136.1:0-10245 GCA_035264145.1 Propionibacteriaceae bacterium | reverse complement strand
AGAATCCGCACGCCCTGACGAAGGTGGGCTGGCACGAACGGCTTGGCAGGAACGGACAGGGAAACGAACACCCGGTCACGAACGAGCTGGAACTTCACCCAGCGTGCTTCGACGTTCAGATCGTTCAGCACCTCGGTGGCCCGCGACCGGCCCGCTACGTCGTGTACGACAGCCGCGAAGATGAGCACTTCCTGACCGTCCGCCGCAGTCCGCAGGAACAACATGGTGGATCCAACCCGGATCGCGACGTCACCTTCGGAGTCACGGAGCGGCGGATGACCGAACATCTCCGCCAGCTCGGCCTCGACCAGCCGGTCGAGATGTGACTGATCGCGCGCCAGTTGTGACTCAAGATCATGATGACGCACGGGCGCCAACTCACCAGCGGTTGTTTCAACTGGCCCGGTGACCGGGTGGAGCACCTCGGCAAGTTGATCTGGGGCCAGGAAGATCGGATGCTGAACGCCGTAAACGTCGCGCAGGGCGCCGACCGCAAGGGCGGCGACCCGGTCGGATTCCTCCTGCGGCGCCTCCACCCAGAAATTGCTCGTCGGGTACGGCGGATCGCTGATGGGTGGCAGCCAGCCCAGCCGCTCCATCGCCGCGAGCTGGTCCGCTGATAGCTGAAAGTCCTCGCCGAGCACGGCATTGCTGGCCGCCTCACAACGCACCTGGTCGCGCGTTGGACAGCTGAACCGGACAAATGGGGCAGGGTCGCTACTGGCCGACTCCGTGCCGATGGTCAGATCGCCGGAGTCGTCCATAATCGAGATGACCTCACTCAGCCGTTCCGAGAACTCCGTCCAGGCCTGGGCGATACTGCGATCGATGTCGAAGTCGTCGATTTCGGCCAATCCGTCACCCCCTCCCCTCCGGCAAGCTACCGCAGACCTTTCAGCTGGTCAGGGCGGCGACGACCCGCGAGGGCGCGGGCCGGCCAAGCTCTTCGGCCAACCACCGGCTGGTTCGGACTAGCCCGGCCAGGTCGACCCCAGTGGGGATGCCCAGACCTTCCAGCATCCAGACCAAGTCCTCGGTGGCGAGGTTGCCCGTCGCCGACCGCGCGTACGGGCAACCGCCGAGACCGCCGGCTGAGGAATCGAACTCGGTGATGCCGGCCTCCAGCCCAGCCAGCACATTGGCCAAGGCCTGCCCGTACGTGTCGTGAAGATGCAGCGCTACTCGGTTGCGCGCCACCCCGGCCGCTTCGACAGCATCGACGACTGCGCCCACCTGGCCGGCGGTCGCCACACCGACGGTGTCGCCGAGGCTGATGGTGGCGCAGCCGAACTCGACGAGCCGAGCCGCCACCCGTGCAGGCTGTTCAGGATCGACCTGCCCCTCCCACGGATCGCCGAAGCACATCGAGACATAACCGCGGACACCGAGCCCATCGGCTGCGGCTCGTGAAATCACCGGCGCGGCCATCTCGAGGGCGCCGTTCAGGGTCGTTCCCAGATTCTCTTGGGCGAACCGCTCAGTGGCTGACACGAAGACCGCGATCTCATCGGCGCCCACTGCCTGCGCGCGGTCCAAGCCCCGAAGGTTCGGCACCAACACCGGATACCGCACTCCAGGTCGCCGCCTGAGTGCAGCGAGCAGCTGATCAGCATCGGCCAGCTGGGGGATCCGCCGCGGCGACGTGAAGCTTGTCGCCTCGATCGCTTGCAGGCCGGCGTCCCCCAGACGATCAATGAGGGTCAGCTTCACCTCGAGAGGAATGGTTGTTTGCTCTGCTTGGAGACCGTCGCGCGGCCCGACCTCGTAGATCTGGACTCGACGAGGAAGACCGACCCGTGGATGCACCGCTGGCATGCTGGCGGCGGGAGTTCCACGCTGGGCGACCACGGCTCCGACCCTACGCCGGAAGCTACTCTCGAATTGTTCGCCGAGTTCCATGGACCGCTTCGCCGTCGTCTAGCGGAAGGATGACTGTGACCGGGCCCGAAGGGTTTCCAACCGGCATCGTGCCGGTGAGCACACCTGGCCAGCTCGAGGTGCCGCGCGCCCTGCTTCGCCAGGCTCGTTCCCCACTGAGCTGGGTCTCGATGGTCGTGCTCGGTGCCGGCGCCCTGGTGATCGGGATCCTGCTGATCCTCAACGGTGGCCCGGCCAAGCTGCTGTTCACCACGGTTCTGGCGGCTCTGTCCTTCCCGCTGCTGATCCTGGTCTGTTTCTGGTTGGACCGGTATGAACCCGAGCCGGCACGGTACCGGCTTGCCGCTCTCGGTTGGGGCGGCGTCGTGGCAGTTTCGCTGAGTCTGGTGGCTGAGCAGGTGCTGTTCGCGCTGCCAGGCACCAGCACCGTCATCGACACGACGATCACGGCACCTGTCGTCGAGGAGTTCGGCAAAGGGCTGTTCCTTGTCGTCATTGTGATCTTGCGCCGGTCCCAGGTGCACGGTGTGCTCGACGGGATCGTCTACGCCGCATTGGTCGGCATCGGCTTCGCCTTCGTCGAGGACGTTGTGTACTACCTCAGTGCGTCGGACGAAGGTGAGCTGCCAGCCACGTTCTTCCTGCGTGGTGTGATGGGCCCGTTCGCCCACCCGTTGTTCACCGCCGCCACCGGAGTGGGCATCGGGATAGCGGCGACTACTCGGCGACCAGGCCTTCGGCTGACCGCACCCATTCTGGGCTACTTAATCGCAGTACTGACCCACGCCGTGTGGAATGGCAGTGCGTTGTGGGGCGGCCGCGGCTTCTTGATCGCATACGGCGTCGTCATGTTGCCGCTTCTGGGGATCGTGTTGGGTCTGGCGATTTGGGCGCGATATCGGGAGGGCAGGATGCTCTCCACAGCTTTGACCCAAGTCGCCGAATTCGGCTGGATCCGCCCCGACGAGATCCGCTGGGTGGCCCGGCTATCGGATCGAGTCTCGGCGCGGTCGTACGCGAAACGGGTCGGTGGTAGGCAGGCGGCCCGGGCACTGGGTGCCTACCAGCAGACGATGATCGAGATTGCCTTCCTGCACGCCCGGGCGGTAGACGGCACGCCACCGAAGAACATCAACCAGCGGATGGACATCCTCCTGCGGCGGGCGGCCCAGTTGCGACCGTACGTGATACTCCCCCAGCCGCCTCTCCGGCGGCCTGGTCCCCCTATGTCGGGGTGGCACTCTGCTCCCCGACCGCCGGCGGAGCAGCCCGGCCGGCCCCGGACCTGGTAGTTGCGGGCCGACGCCGATGCGTGGAGCTCGATTTCGCCGAGCCGGGCGTCGCACCAACGTCGCGCTCCTGCTGCTGATTGTCGGTGCCTTCTTCAGTGGCTGGCTGGCCTTTGCGTTCGGGACTGCGGTGCCGTCGACCCTCACCACCGTGAGCCATGGACTACTCGGTCTTGGAGTCGTGGCGTTGGTGCCGTGGAAGACGGTGGTCATTCGGCGGGCGGCGCCGATCTGGCTCGCCAGCCTGCTGCTGGCGGCATTGATCGTCGTTTGTCTGGTGGCGGGCTTCATCCAGGTGTTCGCCGGTCACGGAACCGTACTAGGGATGAGTCCGCTGCAGGTCCACGTAGGTGCCGCGGTGGTGGCGGTGCTGTTTCTGGCGTGGCATGTGCTTCGTCACCACCCTCGCCACCCGCTTCCTGGTCGGGCGGACTTGTCACGGCGCAATCTGCTCCGCACAGGAGCTTTCGTGATCGCCGTCGGCGCCAGTTATGCGGCACTTGAAGGCATCGGGTTTGTCGCGAAGTTGCCGTCATCGCGCCGTGGGTTAACCGGCTCACACCGGGTGGATCCACTGGCTCGGCCGGCCACCAGCTGGCTCTTCGACCGGGTGCCGGCATTCGACGCTACCCGGGCCGTACCGGTCGCCGGAGTGCGCTTCCGGCCCGAGGAGCTGTCGGCGAGATCCCGAGCCGTTTCTGCTCGACTCGACTGCACCGGCGGTTGGTTCGCCGATGCTGAGTGGACCGCGGTGCCGCTCAACGAATTGATCTCACCCGAACGCCTCACAACGGCAACCAGTCTGGTCGTGACCAGTGTGACCGGCTACTCACGGCGGTTCCCGGCCGACGACAGCGCGTCACTGTGGCTGGCCACCTCCTGTGAAGGACGACCCCTGACCGCGGCGGGTGGCGGCCCCGTGCGGCTGGTAGCACCACATCGTCGGGGATTTTGGTGGGTCAAATGGGTCGCATCGGTGGAGTTGAGCGACCAGCCGGCGTTCGCGCAATCACCCTTCCCGCTGCAATAAAGTCCAGTCAGCAGGCAGGGAGGCCGGATGCGAAGGGCCGTCCGGTCAGCTTGCGGATCCGGTGAGTTCGCGGGGCACAGCGATCACATCGACCAGGGCCCCGTTGCGCCACACGGTGATCTCTACGCGTCGACCGATGGCGTCCTCCACCATCCGCCGTTGCAGCTCGGTGCTCGAGCCGAGTGGTTCACCGGCGACCGCAACCAGGATGTCGCCAACCCGGAGGCCAGCCGCCTCCGCCGGACTTCCGGTGATCACCTGCGCGACCCGCAGCCCTTCACGGCGACCAAGCTTCTTGGCGAGCGGTGGCGGTAGCGCCGTCTGACCTCCTGCTATGCCAAGCCATGCCCGTCGAACCCGGCCGACAGTCATCAGCGCGCTGATGATTCGCTGGGTGGTGTCGTTGATCGGCACGGCTAAGCCCACGCCGATCCCCGCAACCGCCGTGTTGACTCCGACCATCTGACCACGGCTGTCGGCCAGGACTCCGCCGCTGTTGCCCGGGTTGAGGGCGGCGTCGGTCTGGATCACCTCATCCACCACCCGGCCTTGCCGGGTCGGCAGCGATCTGCCCAGAGCAGACACGATTCCGGCTGTCACGCTTCCCGCCAGGCCTAGGGGGTTTCCGACGGCGACGACAAGCTGCCCGACCTGGAGCTGACCGGCGTCACCAAGGGTCACCGGCGTTGGCACCTCGCCCCGAGCGCGGAGCACAGCCAGGTCGGAGAACGGGTCCCGACCCACGACATCGGCCATCGACTCAGTCCCGCTGGCAAACGTGGCGACCGCTGTACTTGCCCCCTCTACCACGTGCGCACTGGTCAGCAGGTAGCCGTCTGCGGTGAGCACGCTCGCACTGCCGGACCCCTCGCCCCGACGGGAGGTGACCTTCAAGCTCGCCACGCTCGGCACCACCCGCTGAACCACGGCGGTGACTGCTGCCGAGTACGCGTCGAGCAACTCGCGATCGCGATCATCGATCATGTTGGTCTAACGCCAAGGAATCTGATCTGTTCCTTTGGCCTCCCGGTCAGCTGCAACCGCTGGTCGAACCGCAGCCTTCGCAGACATAGCAGCTGCCGCTTGGCCGCATCTTCGTGCCACAGGTGAGGCAGAGGGGCGCATCAACGCTGGTGCCGGTGATCTCCTCGAACAACTCCGAACTGGTCCTGGCACCGGCGGGCGCGGGCTTGGCACTGGCCACCGGCTCGTCCAGCCGATCAGTGTCGAGGTCCTCGGCACCCATCTGGTCGGTGGCGACAAGATCCCCCGCGTCGTTCTTCAGCGATTGCGCCTCGCTGATTTCCTCCGGCTCCGGCTCCAGATATGAGCCTGTTTCGACGTGCCGTGCGCGCTCGGCTGCGGTGTAGATCCCCAGCTCCGCGCGCTCCTCGAAGGAGAGGTAGTCCAGCGCCAGCCGCCGGAAGATGTAGTCCATGATCGACTGCGCCATCCGGATGTCCGGGTCGTCGGTCAGACCGGCCGGCTCGAACTTGAGATTGGTGAACTTCTGGACGAACGTCTCCAACGGCACGCCGTACTGAAGCGCGATCGACACCGCAATCGAGAAGGCATCCATCACCCCGGCCAGCGTCGATCCCTGCTTGCCAAGCTTGAGGAACACCTCGCCGAGTCCGTCGTCAGGGTAAGAGCCCGAGGTCATGTAACCCTCGGCACCTCCTACCGCAAAAGACGTGGTACGGCTGGGCCGCGACTTGGGGAGCCGTTTTCGAGTCGGCCGGTAGATGACCTTTTCCACGATCTCAGTCTCGACCGGTACCGCCACCTTGTCATCGGCACTCGAGGACTTGGCATCACTGAGCGGTTGGCCAACCTTGCAGTTATCGCGGTAGACCGCCAAGGCCTTCAAACCGAGCTTCCAGCCTTGCAGGTAGACATCGGCGATGTCCTCGACCGTCGCGGTCTCCGGCAGATTGACAGTCTTGGAGATCGCGCCGGACAAGAACGGCTGCGCCGCCGCCATCATCCGTACGTGGCCCATCGGCCTGATCGCGCGTTGCCCCATCGCGGTATCGAAGACCTCGTAATGTTCCGGCTTGAGACCGGGGGCATCGATCACGTGACCGTTCTCGGCGATGAACTCGATGATCGCTTCCGCTGTCTCATTCGCATAGCCCAGCTTCTTGAGTGCCCGTGGAATCGTCTGGTTGACGATCTGCAGCGACCCACCACCTACCAGCTTCTTGAACTTGACCAGGGAGAAGTCCGGCTCGATGCCGGTGGTGTCGCAATCCATCATGAAGCCGATGGTCCCGGTGGGAGCACAAACACTGGCTTGCGCGTTGCGGTAGCCGTTGACTTCGCCGATCTTGATCACGCCATCCCATGCGGCGGTCGCCCGGCGGCGGACGTCCGCGCCCAGGCTGTCGGTAGTCCGTAGAGCGTCGTTGGCGGCCTGGTGCTTGCGCATCACGCGCTTGTGGGCGTCGGCGTTACGGGCGTAGCCCTCGTAAGAACCGACGATGCCCGCGAGCTCAGCCGAGCGGCGGTAGGAGACACCGGTCATCAGTGAGGTGATCGCCGCCGCCAATGCCCGCCCGCCCTCGGAGTCGTAGCCGTGGCCGGTGGCCATGAGCAGGGCGCCCAGGTTGGCGTAGCCGATGCCGAGCTGCCGGTAGGCGCGAGTCGTCTCCCCGATCGCTTCGGTCGGAAAGTCCGCGAAGCAGATGGAGATGTCCATCGCGGTGATGATCAACTCAACAGCCTGCTCGAACTTCTCCGCATCGAAGGTGTCGTCGTCGCGCAGGAACTTGAGCAGGTTGAGGCTCGCCAGATTGCAGGAGCTGTTGTCCAGGCTCATGTATTCCGAGCAGGGATTGGATGCGGTGATCCGGCCGGTCTCAGGGTTGGTGTGCCAGTCGTTGATCGTGTCGTCGTACTGAACGCCGGGGTCAGCGCACTCCCATGCCGCCTGAGCCATCTTCCCGAAGAGCTCCCGGGCGCCCACGGTCTCCGTCACCCGGCCATCGGTACGTGCCCGCAAGCCGAACTGGGAGCCGTCCTCAACGGCACGCATGAACTCATCTGTCACTCGGACGGAGTTGTTGGCGTTCTGGTACTGCACCGATGTGATGTCCCGGCCGCCAAGGTCCATGTCAAAGCCGGCGTCCCGCAGGGCGCGGATCTTGTTCTCCTCGCGAGCCTTCGTCTCGATGAACTCGACGATGTCGGGATGATCGACGTCAAGCACGACCATCTTCGCCGCTCGGCGGGTAGCGCCACCCGACTTGATGGTGCCGGCGCTCGCATCGGCCCCACGCATGAAGGACACCGGTCCGGAGGCGGTTCCGCCTGAGCTCAGCAGCTCTTTCGAGGAGCGGATGCGCGACAGATTGATGCCCGCGCCTGATCCACCTTTGAAGATGAATCCTTCCTCGCGGTACCAGTTCAGAATCGAGTCCATCGAGTCGTCGACCGACAGAATGAAGCAGTTGTGCACCCTGAGGTTGCCGGACAGGTACTCGCCTGACTCGGTCTGGATGTCGTAGACCCGCATGGCGCCGCGTTGCTCGATGCGCTCGATCTGCAGCAGCTTCGTCGCCTTCGCTGCCTGACCCGGCTTGTCGAGACTGCGTTCGAGCTTCTCCTGCTTCACCGGGTCGACAAATCCGACCTCGTCGGCAAAGATTCTCCGGTCTCCCGCAGCGGGGATCCGCAGGGTCCAGGTGCCGTGCCGGCTGCCTCGGGGCCCTTCCTGGAAGCCCACGCGCGCAAAGATGCCGAAACGCAGCAGTAGTGACTGCAGTCCGCGGATCAACTCCTCCGACATCAGATCGACCTCGACAGCCAACGAACCATCCCGGGCGGCTATGAATCCTTCGGCCTGGAAGATGCTGCGCAAATACGCCGCGACTACGGGGAGCGGTGCAGTGTTGAGCTGTGCCGGGACCATCGACTCGGCATCGAGCAGGTTCCACTTGTCGATGTATTCCGGCAACTGCGCGCCGTAGAGACGGATGCGGCGGGCATCACCATCCTCATCGTGGGTTCGAACTCGGCGCTCGTCTCGATCAACATGGGGGAACGCCCGGTCCAGCACCTTGGTAACCCACGCCAGCTCGACTGCCGAAACCGTCCTCGCCTCGATGGTCAACGACCGATTGAGGCTCGTGTCCTGACCGACGAACCCATCGACCTGAAGCCAACCTGCCAGCGCCGCCTCGGCGATCTCGGATGAGGAGATCTGCTCCTCTCCATGGGAGTCGCGGCGGTGCCACTCGACCTTGTCACCCGGCAGCAGAGTGCCTGCAGGAACGAATCGGCCGGTGGTGTCGCTGCTGCTCCGCCACACCAGGTGGTCGGCCGTTACGTCGAGCGCATAACCCGCCTTGGTGTGCAGTCGTAGCACGTCCTTGACACCGTTGGACTTAGTCGCGACGACGGTGGTGAGTCCGTGGGCGTCATACACCTTTGTTCCGACCGCGTTGTCCTCGACAAGCTTGCCGATCGGCACCAGCCCACCAGGGGTGCTGACCAACGAATCGTACGGTTGGCAGGCGCTCACCTGCTGCGGCGAGGGGGTGCCGACGTTGAACCAGACCGGCGAGTTGAACGAGAAGTACTGATGCAGCAGCATCCATGTCAGCTCGTTTTCGAAGATATCGGCGCTGGCCTGATCGGCGAAGTAACCGAAGTCCTCCCCCGCCTTGCGGTAGGTCCGGACCACTCGATCCAGCAGCTGCCGCAGGCTGTGCTCTCGCGCCGATGTGCCGAGTGCGCCACGGAAGTACTTGGTCGTGACGATGGTCGAGGCATTCACGCTCCAGAAGTCGGGAAATTCGACTCCTTTCTGCTCGAAGACGACTTCCCCCGACTTCCAGTTGGTCTGGACCACGTCCCGGCGTTCCCAGCTCACCTCGTCATACGGATGGACACCGTCGGTGGTGAACACGCGCTCGACGGTCAGCCCGGCGGTCTTGGCGCCCCGGGGTCGCCGAACATCCGGTCGCCCGTTCGCCGAACGGGTGGTTTCGGTCATGTCTGCCTCTCTTGCTTTCATTCTGAGCTGGTCGTGGATTGGTGGCGAAGGTGTTGAAGCCGGGGCGAGGTCCGCGGAGCCTTCCCTTTCCGCGCGGACCCTGCCCCCGGTCCAGGGGCCTGTTGATAGCCCCGATTAGGGCGGGTTGTCTTTGGTGACTGCCCGCCGCGTCGGTGTAAGCCGGTGCGGGGTGAAATTGCTGATCTTCGTGTCCGCGTGCCGGTCAGGAATGAGCGGTTCGATGCCAGTCGGTTCCTGCTCGACGCGGAGCAAGGCGATCTCGGCCTCGAAGTCGTCCGCCGAGCGAAATTGGCGGTAGACGCTTGCGAAGCGGAGATACGCCACCTCGTCGAGCTCACGGAGGGGACCCAGGATGGCTACCCCGACCTCATCGGCTGGAATCTCGGGTTGGCCGGATGCGCGCAACGAGTCCTCGACAAGCTGACCGAGCCGGGCCAGTTGATCCTCAGTCACCGGCCGCCCCTTGCAGGCCTTGCGCACGCCGCTGATCACCTTGTCACGCTGGAACGGTTCGATGACTCCGCTGCGCTTGACGACGACCAATTGCATTTGTTCGACAGTGGTGAACCGACGCTCGCAGGATGGGCACTGGCGTCGCCGGCGGATGCTCGTGCCGTCCTCGGCGACTCGGGAATCGAGCACCTTCGTGTCGGTGTGCCGGCAGTACGGACAATGCACGGTCGGCTCCTCTCAAGGACGGTAGGGCTCGCTATCCACGGTGTTCGGGGGACAACCCCGGCGAATCCTGGGGAGAGCGTGTGGATGAAGCTGTGAACTGCTGTGTGTGACTAACCACAAGTTGTGGATGAATCACACGCTTGTGACTACTAGATATAGATTACGTCCAGCCGGTTGGCTCTGCAAGGGCTGCAACGCGAAACAAGAGGTGTGTCTTCTGCCGCCCCGAGATCGGGACAGCTTGTGCCATGAGTTCTACCGCGGCGGGGCGGCACACCACGCCCATGTGGGCGTGATCTCAGAGGACGTTGCGGAGCACTGTGTAGACGAGGAGCACGGCCGCGGCGGCC
>DATFQP010000135.1:0-3466 GCA_035264145.1 Propionibacteriaceae bacterium | reverse complement strand
TTGCCGTGCTCCTCGCGGGCGGCAACGATCCCGTCGACCACGTGGTGCCCGACATTGCGGACGGCGGTCAGGCCGAACCGGATGTCGGTTCCCACCGGTGTGAAGTTTGCTGCCGATTCGTTGACGTCGGGCGGTAGGACCGAGATGCCCATCCGGCGGCACTCATTGAGGTAGAGCGCAAGCTTGTCCTTGTCGTCGGCCACCGAGGTGAGGAGGCCGGCCATGAACTCGGCCGGGAAGTTGGCCTTGAGGTAGGCAGTCCAGTAGGAAACGAGCCCGTACGCGGCGGTGTGCGCCTTGTTGAAGGCGTAATCGGAGAAGGGCACCAGAATGTCCCAGAGCGCCCTGATCGCTGCGTCAGAGTACCCGTTGCGACGCATGCCGTCGCGAAACGGGACGAACTCGGCGTCCAGGATCTCCTTCTTCTTCTTGCCCATGGCCCGCCGCAGCAGGTCGGCCTGGCCGAGCGAGTAATCGGCGACCTTTTGCGCGATCGCCATCACCTGCTCCTGGTAGACGATCAGCCCGTGGGTGGTGTTCAGGATCTCGGCGAGCGGCTCCTCCAGCTCCGGGTGGATCGGTCGGATCTCCTGGCGGCCGTTCTTGCGCAGCGCGTAGTTCGTGTGGCTGTCCGCACCCATGGGTCCGGGCCGGTACAGCGCCAGCACCGCGGAGATGTCCTCGAAGTTGTCCGGACGCATCAGGCGCAGCAGCGAGCGCATCGGCCCGCCGTCGAGTTGGAAGACACCCAGAGTGTCGCCTCGACTCAGCAAGGCATACGTCGGTGCGTCGTTGAGCCCGAGCTCTTCGAGCACCAGATCGAAGCCCCGGTTCCGGGTGATGTTGGCCACCGCGTCGTCCAGCACGGTGAGGTTCCGCAGGCCCAGGAAGTCCATCTTCATCAGGCCCAGCGACTCACACGTCGGGTAGTCGAACTGGGTGATGATCGCGCCGTCCTGCTCGCGGCGCATGATCGGGATGATGTCGATCAACGGCTCGGAGGACATGATCACGCCGGCGGCGTGTACACCCCATTGCCGCTTCAGCCCCTCGAGATCCTTGGCGGTGTTCACCACCGTCTGCACGTCGGGGTCGGAGGAGTACAAGGTCCGGAACTCCCCGCCCTCACCGAACCGCGGGTCGTCGCGGTTGAAGAGCTTGGCCAGCGGTACGTCCTTGCCCATCACCGGCGGCGGCATCGCCTTGGTGATCTTCTCCCCCAGCCCGAACGGGTAGCCAAGCACCCGGGAGGCGTCCTTCACCGCTTGCTTGGCCTTGATGGTGGCGTAGGTGACGATCTGGCTGACCCGGTCCTCGCCGTACTTGTCGGTGACGTAGCGGATCACCTCACCGCGCCGACGCTCGTCGAAGTCGATGTCGAAGTCCGGCATCGAGATCCGGTCGGGATTGAGAAAGCGTTCGAAGATCAGGCCGTGCCGCAGCGGGTCAAGGTCGGTGATTCTCAGCGCGTAGGCGGCGATCGAGCCGGCCCCGGAGCCGCGGCCCGGGCCGACCCGGATGCCGTGCTCCTTGGCCCAGTTGATGAAGTCGGCGACCACCAGGAAGTAGCCGGCGAAGCCCATCGAGATGATCACGTCGGTCTCGAATGCAGCTTGGTCGCGGACGTCGTCCGGGATGCCGGCCGGGTACCGGCGGCGCAGACCTGCTTCGACCTCCTTCACGAACCAGGAGTCCTCGCTCTCCCCCGGTGGGCATGGGAAGCGGGGCATGTAGGTGCCATTGCCCTCCGTAAAGGAGATGTCACAGCGCTCCGCGATGGCCAGGGTGTTGTCGCAGGCTTCGGGAAGCTCCGCGAACAGGGCACGCATCTCCGCGGGTGATTTCAGGTAGTAGCTGTCACCCTCGAACTTGAACCGGTTGGCATCGGCCATGGTCGAGCCGGACTGGACACATAGCAAGACTTCGTGCGCGGCGGCGTCGGCTTGCCGGGCATAGTGCAGGTCGTTGGTGGCCAGCAGCGGCAGGTGCAGCTTCCGGGCGATCTTGAGCATGTCGTCCCGGACCCGTCGCTCGATAGTCAAGCCGTGGTCCATCAGCTCGACGTAATAGTTGCCCGCGCCGAAGACGTCGCGGAACTCGGCGGCACTCGCGAGCGCGTCGTCGTACCGCCCCAGCCGAAGGTAGGTCTGCACCTCCCCACCGGGACATCCGGTGGTGGCGATCACACCCTTGCCGTAGGTCGCGAGCAGCTCACGATCCACCCGCGGCTTGTAGAAGTAGCCCTCAAGAGAGGCCAGCGAGGCCATTCGGAAAAGGTTCCGCATGCCTTCGGTGCTCTCGGCGAGCAGCGTCAAGTGGGTGTACGCGCCGCTGCCGGAGACATCGTCGCTCCCGCCATCACCCCAGCGGACTCGCTTGCGCTCAGTCCGGTGGGTCTTCGGCGTCAGGTAGGCCTCCATGCCGACGATCGGCTTCACTCCGAAGGCCTTCGATGCCTTGTAGAACTCGTACGCGCCGAACAGGTTGCCGTGGTCGGTCACGGCGATGGCGGGCATGCCCAGGTCCTGGCAGCCTCGGAACAGGTCCGCGATTCGCGCCGCGCCGTCGAGCATGGAGTACTCAGAGTGCACGTGCAGGTGGACGAAGGAGTCGCCCTTCCCATGCGTGCTTCCCGGCATAGCCGCACCAACTCCCAAACCTTGTCATCGCTGCTGGCCCGCAGCCGCGGGCTGTGCTGTCGGGGAAGCGAGCTTGCCCAACTTTAGTTCGTCCGGCCTTCCACGCCATTTTGCGACGCGCCTGTGACATCCGAAGTGAGGTACGGCTCGCCGATGCACCCGAGTCCGACGCACGGCACCAGTGCCACCTATGATCGCTTCCCAGACCGGGCAGCGGAATGAAAGCTCAGCAGGAAGCCAAGCTCGAGGTCGAGCTCGTCGAAGACGAGGGATTTACAACTTGGCAGACATCTGCGCCAGTTTGGCGACGGTGCGGATGGTCCGTACCGTCGAGCTGACTCCGATGATCGAACTGAACTGCGCCGCCAGCTTGCTGTTGGCCAGTCCGTGCGAGTAGTTCACATATACGCAACGGTCGCCGAAGGTGAACGGCTCGTGCTCGGCTGCAGCGGCGGCAACCCGCTTCTCGGCTTCCGGGCCGGGCGCCTTGGCCAGGAAGGCGACCGTCAGCTGGCTCGGGTTCGCGTCCGGATAGGGATTGTCGTCGAGCACCTTTTTGAGCTGGGCCTCGGTTCGGACCATCACGTCGATGGTCAATCCGAAGGTGTCTGCAATCGCTCCGCTCAACGCTCGCTCGACCGTTGCTGCCTTCTTCGAGGTTCGAAAGATCAGGTTGCCGCTGTTGATGTATGTCGCGACGTCGGTATAGCCAAGTTCCTCGGTCATTGCACGAAGCGCTGGCATGGCGATCTTGTTGGACGCTCCGAGGTTGATGCCGCGTAGCAACGCAACGTACGTGGTCACATCGCCATCCTCACAGGTGTGCG
>DATFQP010000134.1:0-2907 GCA_035264145.1 Propionibacteriaceae bacterium | reverse complement strand
TGCGCCTACCTCTACGACCTGTCCGGAGCATTGTCGATCTTCTACGAGCAATGTCCGGTGCTCAAGGCCGAGGGAATCGTACGGGAGTCCCGGCTCGCGATGTGCGCCGTTACGAAGCGTGTGCTGGCGACCGGGCTCACTTTGCTCGGCATTGAGGCGTTGGAAAGGATGTAACGGGTCTCGAGCGGGTCGAGGAGTACCCCACCCGAGCCCTTCTTCCGGGGTCCAGCCGGGGTCCAGCCGGCAGAGGGAAGCGCGACAGTGGGTCAGGGCTGCTGGACGCCAATCGCCTCCACATAGAGCGAGTAGAGCGAGCGGCTCGCCGTGATGAAGAGTCGGTTCTTCTTGACGCCACCGAAGCAGAGGTTCGAGGCGCCCTCGGGCAGATGGATCCGGCCAAGGAGCGCCCCGTCGGCTGCGTAACAGTGCACCCCGTCAAATCCTGCGCCACCACCATGAGCCGCCGACCACAAATTGCCTTCGGTGTCGACCCGGATGCCGTCGGATCCTCCGGGACTCATGTCGACGAAACGGCGACCGTTCGCGACCGAGTCTCCAGCGACCTCGAAAACCCGGATCTCACCCACGTCGACGACGTAGAGCAGGCTCTCGTCGGGACTGAAGCACAAACCGTTGGGCCGGTTCAAGTCGCCGATGACCACGGTGGCATTGCCGACCTCGGGGTCGAGGCGGTACACGTTCCGCGGCAATTCCAGCGGCGCCTTGTCTCCCTCGAAGTTGCCGAGAATGCCGTAGCCCGGATCGGTGAACCACACCGATCCGTCGGACTTGACCGCGACATCGTTCGGCGCGTTCAACGGCTTGCCATCGAATTGATCGAGCAGCACGGTGAGATTTCCGGTGTGCTCGGTGCGAGTCACCCGACGCGTCAGATGCTCACACGTGATCAACCTGCCCTGCCGGTCCCGGGTGTTGCCGTTGCTGTTGTTCGCGGGTTGCCGGAAGACCGTGGTCTCCCCCGTTTCCTCGATCCAGCGCAACATCCGGTTGTTGGGGATGTCCGAGAACAGCAAATAGCGGCCGTCGCCGAACCAGACCGGCCCCTCGAGCCAGCGGCCGCCGGTCCACAGTCGTTCCACTACGCCCTGCATGATCCGCAGTGCGCCGAATCGCGGGTCGACGGTTTCCACCGCAGGATCGGGAAAGCGGATGATCGTCCGATCGTGCTCCCAAGCCTGAGCGGGTTCGATCTTGGCCACGACGCCACCTCAGTCGCTGCGCCGCCGGGATGCGGCGCGCCCGCGATTCTATCGGCCCGACTGCGCACGCCAGCGGTTCCCAAGATCGTGAAGCAGCCTGCCGCGGCGGTCCGTGAGCCGTACGGCGCACTCAACTCCGCACAGTCCGGCCGATAAGCGGCTGGCAACGGGGACACCAGAAGCTGCGGCGCTCCTGCCCCGGCGGGCCGAACGTCTCGGCCTCAATCGGTGTGCCGCAGCGGCGGCATGGCTCACGCTCGCGTCCGAACACGTAAGTCCGGCGGCCTGGGCGAAGGTCGCCGGTCGTTGCTTGCTCAGGACGCCACCGATTGGCGTAGAGCAACTGATGCGAGCGTTGCACCAGACGAGCGAGGTTCTTCAGCTCGGCCACCGGCGTACGGGGATGGAGCCCTTGTAGGAACAGCACTTCGGCACGATAGAGGGTCCCGATCCCGGCGAGATTTCGTTGATCAAGGAGCGCCTCTCCGATCGTCCGGTCAGGCTCGTTGGATATTCGCCGCACGGCCTCCTCGAGATCCCAGTCCGGACCCAGCAAGTCGGGGCCGAGGTGGCCGACCACGTCTGGCTCGTCGGTGGTGGGGATTAACTCGATCACCGGCAATCGGTAGCCGACCACGTCGTGTTCCGCCGTTGCCAGGATCGATCGAATTTCATAGTCAGGCCCGCCGGACCAACGACGCCCGGCACGAAAGATGCGCCATGTGCCCTCCATCCGGAGATGGGTGTGCAGAGTCATCTGGTTGTCGAAGCGGAACAGCTGATGCTTTCCGCGTGACCTGACCTCGAGGACCCGTACTCCGGTGAGCTCGGTTGTGGCCAAAGTGGGAACGTGAAATTCACTACGGCTCAGCCGGCGACCTGCCAAGACCTCATGAAGGCGACGGCACAAACGCCACACCGTGTCTCCTTCGGGCACATCGCAATTCTGCGGTCAGTCATAGATCGGACGGAGTCCGACCACCCGGATCATGCCCAGCGCCCTGTGTCGGTGGCCGGCGGGCGCAAGGAATCGACCACAGGGCAGCCCGTCGCGAAGCGCGCGTCCGCCGCAGACAACTACGCTGAACCGGTGCGACGGGTCCGGCCGATGACCTTGGCCGTGACCGCCGTTCTCAGCCTGTTCAGCGTGGCGGTCGGCGGATCTGTCCTGTTCGTCCGCCATACGGCCGTCGGGCGAATCTTTTCTGTGGAGACTGTCCCGGCGGCACCTGCCGCCCTGGTGCTTGGCGCTCAGGTGTATCTCGACGGAACGCCATCGGCCTTCCTTGCCGCCCGGCTGGATCTCGCCAGGCAGCTGTATCGGGCCGGCAAGGTGAGGATGATCTTGGTATCGGGCGACAGCATGGCCCCGGAGTACGACGAGCCTGGAGCCATGCGGTCCTATCTGATCGCGGCAGGGATCCCGGCATCGGATGTGATCATCGACGGCGCCGGCATCGACACGTACAGGTCATGCGTCCGGGCACGTGAGGTCTTCGGTGTTTCCGACCTGATCGTGGTGACCCAGAGCTATCACGTGCCGCGCGCGGTCGCTACCTGTGTCCGAGTCGGTGTGAACGCGTCCGGGGTCGGCGATGACAGTGCCCGCCAATACGCCAGATCCTGGCGGAGTGGAGCCATCCGGGACCAGCTGGCCTGCGTCAAGACCGTCCTCGATCTGGTGATC
>DATFQP010000133.1:0-8294 GCA_035264145.1 Propionibacteriaceae bacterium | reverse complement strand
TGGGTGCCCAAGAGCGGCGAGGACAAGCGCGACCCGCGAGACATTCCGGAGGAGGAACGCGACTACTACCTGGAGCGGATCTACCCGTCCTTCGGCAACCTCGTGCCGCGCGATATTGCCTCCCGGGCCGCGAAGAACGTGTGCGATGAAGGTCGCGGCGTCGGGCCGGGCGGTCTGGGTGTGTACCTCGACTTCGCGGACGCGATCAAGCGGCTCGGTCGGCAGGCGGTCGAGGCTCGCTACGGGAACCTGTTCGACATGTACGCGCAAATCACGGGGGAGAATCCGTACCAGACCCCGATGCGGATATATCCGGCCGTGCACTACACAATGGGCGGGCTCTGGGTGGACTACGACCTCCAGTCGACCATTCCGGGCCTGTTCGTTCTCGGTGAGGCCAACTTCTCCGACCACGGGGCCAACCGGCTCGGCGCGAGCGCGCTCATGCAGGGGCTCGCCGACGGATACTTCGTGCTGCCGAACACGATCAACGATTACCTCGCCGCGGGCCCGTTTTCCAAGGTCGACGCAACCCATCCAGCCGCCGTCGAGGCGGTGGACATGGTAAAGGGCCGGATCGACAAGCTGCTCTCCATTCGCGGCAGCCGAACCGTCGATTCCTTCCATCGCGAACTCGGTCACATCATGTGGGACTACTGCGGCATGGAACGCAGCGAGGAGGGGTTGCGCAAGGCGATCACGCAGATCCGCGATCTGCGGCAGGAGTTCTGGTCCGACGTCAACGTGCTCGGCACGAACGAAGAGCTGAACCAGGCGCTGGAGCGGGCTGGTCGGGTAGCCGATTTCTTCGAGCTCGGTGAGCTGATGTGCATCGATGCGCTGGTCCGGCGGGAATCCTGCGGTGGCCACTTCCGGGTGGAGTCGCAGACGGATGACGGCGAGGCGTTACGGCACGACGACGAATTCGCCTATGTGTCGGCTTGGGAGTTCGCCGGCGAGGGGGCCAGGCCGATCCTGCACAAGGAGCCGTTGCAGTACGAGTACGTAGAGATGAAGCAGCGCAGCTACAAGTGATGACGAGTGAGGAAGACACAGTCATGAGGCGCGCAGCGAGCGCGAGCCAGAAGGGACCGGGCTGGCGAGCGTCGGGTAGCGGGGCGCCGGCTGTGTCTGGACGAGGGAGCGAGCGGGCGAAGCCGGCGAGTCGAGTGAGGAAGACCCAGTCATGAGGCGCGCAGCGAGCGCGAGCCAGAAGGGAAACGCGTGAATATCACCGTGCGGGTATGGCGGCAACCGAACCGGAATGCCAAGGGCAAGATGGTCTCGTACCAGCTCAACGGCGTCTCCGGGCACATGTCGTTTCTGGAGATGCTCGACGTGCTGAACGAGGGCCTCACCGAGCGAGGTGAAGACCCCATCGCTTTCGACAGCGACTGCCGCGAGGGCATCTGCGGCCAATGCGGCCTGGTGATCAACGGTGTGGCGCACGGTCCCGAGCAGACGACGACCTGCCAGCTGCACATGCGGTCTTTCTCTGACGGCGACGTCATCGATATCGAGCCGTGGAGGGCGCAGCCGTTCCCCGTCATCAAGGACCTGGTCGTGGATCGCAGCGCGTTCGACCGGATCATCCAGGCTGGTGGATACATCTCCGCTCCGACAGGGACGGCGCCGGATGCCCATGCGATGCCCGTGCCAAAGCGGGCCGCGGACGCCGCGTTCGATGCCGCCACCTGCATCAGCTGCGGTGCATGTGTGGCGGCCTGTCCCAATGGGTCGGCCATGCTGTTCACCGCCGCTAAAGTCACCCACCTCGGGCTCTTGCCGCAGGGTCAGCCGGAACGCGATTCGCGCGTGCTTGGCATGGTGGCCCAGCACGACGCCGAGGGGTTCGGCCACTGCACCAACATCGGCGAATGCACGGCGGTCTGCCCCAAGGGCATTCCGTTCGAGACCATCTCCCGGCTCAACCGAGATCTGCTCGGCGCCGTCGCCAAGGGCAAGGCCAGAGGCTAGACCGTTCTCGAACTCCGCTAGACCTGCACGGTGGTAAGTCCGGCGGCGGCCGCACGCCTGGTGGCACGGCGGCGGCGCCACCGTTGCATCCGGCGTATGCAGAAGGGCAGCAGCTCGTGGCCCCGCGGAATCCGGGCCGCTCGGACCGACCGCGCTGTCACCGTGTCCTGGACAGCGAATCCGTTCGGTAGGATCCAATACCGCTCCGCCGCCAGAACGTCCGGTCCCGGTGCACGCAGCACCCGCTTCTGCAGATGGATCAGGAGCGCCGTCCGGCGCACCGGGCGGCCGCGCTCCAACCGGTACTCACACACCTCGCCGTTCTCCCACGCGTACCGGCGGGGGTCGCGGCCCGGCGGTGCCTCGGCGCGGGTCCGGTACCGGCGGAACGAGATGTCGAAGATCACGTCCTCATGCCAAGCTGGCACACCGAGGTCCTCGACGATGTAGTAGATGCCGGCCCGCTCGTCGAAATGCATGGCGGCTGGATTCGTCATCGCGTCCCGGTAGGTGACCTTTCCGACCTCGTGGCGGTACCAGCCGGCAGTTTCGGCACTGTTCCGGTAGAGGCTGAAGTTGCCGTTGAACAGGATCTTGTCCGCCTCGAACGCCGCAACTGGCAGATGGTCGCGGATCCGGCCGAAGACGACGTCGAGGTCGCTGTGTCCCCAGAAGTCATAGCCAGCCAGCTCCTCGGCGAAGATTTCGCCGAATGCCGGCCGGAAGTCGCACATCTTGTATGGGCGCTCCAGGGAGATCTCGAAGTCGAAGAAGCTCCTGACGCGGCTTGCGAAGTCCTCGAACTCGCAGAGCTGTACGGCAACATTCGGCGGCGCATCTGGCACTGGCTGTTCCGTCAGGAGCAGCCAGGAGATGTCTGGATTGGCCGCCATGCTGCGCACCACCAACGGGAAGTACGACGGGCGAGCGCCGAAGTACGGGACGACCAGCCGAACGGAGGGCGACGTCCTGCAGAGCCTCGCAGTAGTCGGCTGATCCCTGGTCTGCAGCTGCAAGTGACTCCCGCCGGTGCCGCCAGTCCTCACCTCAGGCATGCACTAGCAGGCCACCAACCGCTCAACACCGACTTGCCTGGTTGCCGAAAGTCCCCCGTCACAGAGGCAGGTTATGAGACTTGCGGCACGAAGGTGACCAATCCTGAAAGAAGCCCCCCCGTGGGCCACGATGTCCCCGGACTGGCATTCTGATGATCATGCCGAACCGGGTGTGCCGGCAATGACGCCGAGCCAACGAATCAAGGTGGCCGTCGTCGGCGGTGGTTCCACCTACACACCCGAACTTGCCGATGGCATCGCCCGGCTCTCTGAGCAGCTTGACGTGGAAGAGCTGGCTCTTACCGACCCCGCGGCAGAGCGGCTGGCCGTGGTCAGCGGCGTCTCCCAGCGGATCCTCGCCCGGCACGGTTACCGAGGCCGCGTCACCTCGACGACGAACGCTGATGAAGCCCTCGCGGACGCGTCTGTGGTGCTCATCCAGTTAAGGGTTGGCGGTCAGGCCGCCCGGGCGGTGGATGAGGCGTTCCCGCTGCAGTGCGGCTGTGTTGGTCAGGAGACCACCGGGGCCGGGGGGCTCGCAAAGGCCCTGCGGACGGTGCCGGTCGTCCGAAACATCGCCGACCGGATATCGCGGCTCGCCGCCCCGAACGCCTGGATTATCGATTTCACCAACCCGGTGGGCATCGTCACCCGGGCCTTGTTGGACGCCGGTCACCGAGCCGTAGGGCTGTGCAATGTCGCCATCGGCAACCAACGAGCCGCAGCTGATGTGCTTGGCGTGGACCCCGGCCGAGTGGCGCTCGATCATGTTGGCCTCAATCATCTGAGCTGGACCCGGCGGGTTCTCGTCGATGGCGAGGATCAGCTGCCACGCTTGCTCGGCGACTTCACCGATCGGCTGGCCGCGCGATCTGGTATGCCGGCGGATTTCCTGTGGCGGCTGGGGATGTGGCCCTCGTACTATCTGCGTTTCTTCTACGAGCATGATCACGTGGTCACCGAGCAGCGCGCCAAGCCTTCGCGCGCCGAGGAGGTGGCGGCGATCGAGCGACAGCTTCTGGAGATCTATGCCGACCCGTTGCTCGCGGCGAAGCCGGCCCTGCTGGAGCAGCGGGGGGGCGCGTACTACTCCGAGGCCGCGGTGGAGTTGATGACGTCCCTGCTTGGCGATCCTGACGGGCTGCATGTGGTCGATCTCCGAAACAACGGCACGCTGCCGTTCCTGCCAGACGCCGCTGTGATTGAGGTGCCGGCCCGGGTTGGACCGCAGGGGCCCGTGGCGGAGGATGTCATGCCGGTCGATCCGCTGTGCGCGGGGCTCATCGCACACGTCTCTGCCTATGAGGAACTGGCCGTCGAGGCGGCGGTGCACGGCGGCCGGGAACGGGTCTTCAGGGCACTGCTCGCACATCCGCTGATCGGCCAGCGGGAAGCGGCCGACCAGCTGACAGATTCTATGCTGGCGGCCAACAGGGACTATCTGACGTGGCTCCCGTGACCGTCGCCGTGCTTGCGGTGGACGGAGGAAACAGCAAGACCGATGTTGCGTTGGTCGGTCACGACGGGACTCTGCTCGGATACGCCCGTGGCCCCGGCTCAAATCATCAGGTCATCGGCCTGGAGGCTGCAGTCAAGGTGCTCGCCGAGTGCATCTCGACCGCCGCTGGTGAAGCCGGCATCGACGGTCGACCAGTTGCCGAGGTCGGTGCTTTCTACCTCGCCGGTGCGGACTATCCGGACGAGCGGCAGATGCTCTCGGAGCGAGTGTCGGCGAGCGGCTGGGCGAGAGTCCTCAATCTGGACAACGACGCATTCGCCCTGCTTCGGGCCGGTACGCAGGCGCCGAACCGGGTCGGTGTGGTGTGCGGCGCCGGTATCAACTGCGTCGGGCAATCCGCACGTGGAGGGCGGTTCCAGTTTCCAGCGGTGGGCACCATCTCTGGTGATTGGGGTGGCGGCAGCGCGCTGGGGATGGAGGCTCTGTTCCTCGCCGTCCGGGCTGAAGACGGCCGGGGCGAGGAGACCCTGCTTCGGGAGGCGGTGCAGGAGCACTTTCGGACAGCCTCGGTCGCCGAAGTGACTGAGGCTTTGCACTTCGGGCGGTGGCCCATGGCCCGGATCCATGAACTGGCGCCGGTCATGCTCTGGGCCGCGGCCGCCGGTGACCGGCTGGCGTCGGCCGTCGTAGCCCGGCTGGCACAGGAGGTGTTCTTAATGGTTCGCGTGGCGATCGACCGGCTCGGCATAGGCAATGAGTCCACCGATGTCGTACTGGGTGGCGGAGTGCTCACGGCTCGGCAGCCGCAGTTGGTGGATGAGGTGTCGCGGCGGATTCACGGCCACGCGCCCGGAGCAAGGGTGCAGGTAGCTGATTCTCCGCCGGTTGTGGGCGCGGCCTTGCTCGGGTTGGATGCGCTTGGCCTGACGGCGTCTGCGGAGCCGCGAGTTCGTCGTGGCTTGCTGGACAGGATCAACGGCTTGGTTGTGACGGCGAACTAGCGGCCATCTGCAGCGTTTCGAGGCGGGTTCCGGGCGCTCTTTGGATTACCGCCGGATACCCGCGGTATGGCACACTTGACGGCTGTTGTCCTTACGCGTCGCGACTCCTGCCACGGGGGGATTGTTCAGCGTGATGGCCTTGAGAATTTCACGAGCGTGGTGACCTGTGGCACCGGCAAGGAATCCGCATGAGCAAGCTGATCAACGAACTCGACTCGGCCTCCCTGCGCCATGACGTACCCTCTTTTCGCCCCGGAGACACCGTCAAGGTCCATGTCAAGGTCGTGGAGGGAAACCGGTCACGGATCCAGGTGTTCGCCGGTGTGGTGATCTCCCGGGCGGGAGAAGGTGTTCGTGAGGCGTTCACCGTACGCAAGGTCAGCTTCGGTGTGGGCGTGGAACGCACGTTTCCCGTCCACAGCCCGATCATCGATCACATCGAGGTAGACCGCCGCGGTGACGTTCGGCGAGCCAAGCTCTACTACCTGCGCGGGTTGCGCGGCAAGGCTGCGAAGATCAAGGAAAAGCGCGACGTCAGCTGACCGGGTTCCCCGGCTGTGTCGGTCAAGCGCTCTGCGAAGGTAGCCCCGCGACGGGCATTCGAGCCCGGGGATGCCGCTCCGGAATCCGCGCACGATGAGCGGGGAAGCGACGAAAGTGGATCCGCGGAACTGACCTTCGGTCAGCACGTGGTCGCTTTCTTCAAGGAACTGGCCGGGGTGGTCGTGGCCGCCATTCTGGTGTCGTCCTTGCTGAGGGGCTTCGTGGGTCAGATGTTTCTCATCCCGTCGGAATCAATGGAGGACACTCTCCATGTCAACGACCGGGTTCTGGTCGAGAAGCTGAGCTCGCTGAAACGCGGCCAGATCGTCGTGTTCCGCGACCCTGGTGGCTGGCTGACGGGGACCAAGACGCAGGGCCGCGGTCCCGTCGGCAAGGCCTTCCAATTCATTGGCGTACTTCCTGATACCAGTACCGAGCACCTGATCAAGAGGGCCATCGGCTTGCCGGGCGACCACGTGGTGTGTTGCGATGATCAAGGTCGAGTGAGCGTCAATGATGAGCCGCTCAACGAAACGGCCTATCTTCCCGTCACGACGGACGGCAGTACAGCGAAGCCGTCGACTATCCGGTTCGACGTAGTCGTGCCGGCTGACCGGCTTTTCGTGATGGGCGACAATCGCGAACACAGCCGCGACTCGCGGTGCCACCTGAATGACGTGCAGGCGGGGGGCCAAAAAGGCGACAATGCGTTCGTGCCTGAAGACTTGGTCGTCGGCCGCGCGATCGCCGTTGTGTGGCCGCTGAGCAACGCCGGACCTTTGCCAACACCGGCTACTTTTGGGAATCTGCCCGCCGGAAAGATCCCGGCGCCCACAACTGCGGTCATCGATGCTGGATCCGAGGCGAACTGTTGAGCCAGACAAAGGTGAAGGCACCGACATCGAGTCCACCTCCGACGACACTCGGAAGGCAAACGGCCTCGTTCGTCAAGGAATTGTTCCTGGTGGTGATCGGTGCGATCGTCGTATCGTCGCTGCTAAGGGCGTTTGTGGGTCAGATGTTCATCATTCCGTCGTCCTCGATGGAGAACACCCTGCTCATCGGTGATCGGGTTGTGGTCGAGAAGATCACCGACTTCAAGCGGGGTGACGTGGTGGTCTTCGCCGATCCCGGCGGCTGGCTCTCCAGTGTCGAAACGCTGGAACGCGGTCCGGTCGGCCAATTCTTCGAGTTCGTGGGAGTGTTGCCCGACACCAGTACAGAGCACCTGATCAAGCGTGTCATCGGGCTTCCGGGAGATCGCGTCGTGTGTTGTGACACGAACGGGCGGATCACGGTCAACGGTCACGCCCTGCACGAGAGCAGCTATCTCTACAAGAGTCCCGACGGAGAGCGGATGAATCCCTCGGACGTGCGGTTCGAGGTCGTGGTACCAAAGGACCGGGTGTTCGTCATGGGCGATCATCGCTCCGTGAGCGCGGATTCTCGATGCCACCTGTCCGACCTGTCGACCAGCGAACCCCGGGGCGAGGTGGCCTTCATACCGGTCTCGATGGTCGTCGGGCCGGCGGTTGCCGTCGCGGCACCGTTCGACCGCGCGGCGATCCTGCACCGGCCAGACACCTTCGACGACATACCGGCGGCCAAGAAAGCGGCGCCCAGCGAAGCGGTGATCAAGCCCGAAGGGGTGAGCTGCTAGTGACGGCTCTCAGAGAGCTTGCGCCAGCGGGGCCTGGGCAGATCCAGGTGCGGCGCAACAGCGGTTTGTACGGCTACGAGCGGGCCCTCAAGCGGGTCGGCTTCGACCTCGTCGCAGGCGCGGACGAGGCCGGACGTGGAGCTTGCGCCGGCCCGCTGGTCGCGGCGGCGGCGGTTCTGTCGGATGCCAAATCCCGCCATATCTCTGGACTCAACGATTCCAAGCTGCTGACTGCTCTGCAACGCGAGCGGCTCTATGTGGAGATCACGCGAAAGGCGGTGGCCTGGGCGGTGGTCTGCATTGAGCCGGCGGAGTGCGACCGGCTCGGCATGCACGTGGCCAACGTCATGGCGCTGCGTCGGGCGCTCTGGCGACTCGACGTCTCGCCGTCGTATGTGCTGACTGACGGCTTCTGCGTGGATGGCCTCGGAGTTCCTGGGCTGGCTATCTGGAAGGGTGATCGGGTCGCGGCATGCGTGGCTGCCGCCTCGATCCTGGCCAAGGTGACTCGTGACCGGATCATGTGCGATCTCGACAAGCGCTATCCGGAGTATGCGTTCGCCGAGCACAAGGGCTACTGCACGCCGTTGCACCAGGAG
>DATFQP010000132.1:0-3125 GCA_035264145.1 Propionibacteriaceae bacterium | reverse complement strand
CGAGGTCCCGGTGCGTGCCCTTTGATAGCCCCCGCTTGATAGGCCCCCGCGCAGTGGCGCAGGCTGACGGCGGATCGCGCGGAGACTCTCGCCTGAGGCGGCGCGCGTAGCCTGAGCAGGTGACGGCGCCGGCGCGGGTGCAGCAGACTCCCGGCTGGCTGCGGGACCAGATCCCGGACCGGCTCGGCTTGGCCACGGCGCTGACCGGCTCGGCCGAGGCGGCCGCCGACCTGGTGGCCCAGACGATCCTCCGCACGCCGCGACGGCTGTCCCGGCAGCCCGCCGCCGCGGAGACGGCGGACGACGACCTGCTGGCGCTGCTCCTGGGCCGGTTCCTGGCCACCCACTGGCGCCGGACCGCCGGCGTCGCCCCAGCCGATCAGCTCGGTGCACTTTCCCCGCCGGCCCGGGCCGCCGTCGTCCTCCGCGACGGTATTGGGATGACGCCGCTGACCATCGCGTCCGTCCTGGATCGTCCGCCGGCCCAGGTCAGTGCCGACCTGGCGACAGCCGGTCCCTGCGCCGAGGAGGTGGCGCTCCTCCGGGCCGGGGCAACCGACCTCGAGCAGGTCAACCGCCGTCTCGCCGCCGCCCGTGGGCGGATACGTGCGCGGCGCCAGCGGCTCGTTGCCCTCGGTACCGTGATCGTCCTGGTCATCGGGGCCGCGGTCAGTGTGCCGACGTTCTGGCTTCCGCGGCTGCCAGCCGAGGTGCGGACCGCGGGCGTGTGGCGGTTCAGCCATGTGGTCCGACCACCTCGCGGCTGGATTGTCACCTCACGGGTGCTGACCACGACGACAGAGACCACACAGCTCCAACCTTCCGGGCGGGAGCACGACGGCTGTCTGGTCACGGTGCACACTGCCGGCAGCTTCGACGACACCGAGACGATCCGGCAGAGTGGGGCTCGGGTGCACGGCCGGGACGGATTCGTCGGCCAGGATCGCAGCGGCAACTACCTGCTCGCCTGGGAGTACGCCCACCAAGCTTGGGCCCAGGTCGGCTGCGCTACCACCCGCCACGACGAGTCGCTGCTGGTCACGATCGCCGAACGGGTGCGGTTCCGTCACGCTCCAGCCCGGATTCCATACCTGCTCACCGCGCTCCCGCAGGGCTACCGGGTGCTCAGCCTCACCGAGTATCCCTTGACAGGCAGCACCGAGCTGCACCTGGGCCGGGACCACATCAAGCCCGGGGAGGTGAACCTGGTGGTCGCCGCCCCGCTCGAGCAGTTTGAAGCCACCAGGTTTCGCGGGCGGGTGCTCCCGGTCGGCGGGTTCGAGGGGCGCATCAATGGCGGTAGCGCTCCACGCATCTGCGTCAACCTCTCCGCCAGGGCACTCTGCGTACTGACCTATTGGCCGGGCGGCGACTGGCCGGAGCCGGCGCCTGAGCCGGTGCGGGCCGAGCCTGCGCTGGCCGACCTGGCCGAGACGATTCGGCTGGCTCCAAGCCTGCCCGACCAGCGCACCTGGTTCGACGCCGAGGTTGCGTTGCCGCGCTGACGCCGTCCGGTGCCCGGCCCGGAGTCAGCTGCCGCCCACCTGCTGACTCGGCCCGCCCTTGCCCCAGAACCGGCCCGGCTTGGCACGTTGGGTCGTGCGGTCGCCGCCGATGGCGCCGGCGGCGCCCCGCCGCAATGAAGAGCGGCGGTGGCGGAGGTGTCCTGTTTCATGACATAGGCGACAGATGTCGCAAGACATAGGCGACACAGCCGTGTTTGAGATGCGGGGTGTCGAAAGCCCGCCGGGTGATCACTGCTGTCGTTGTCGAACGCCGCCCGGTTGCGGAGGTAGCCATCGCCTACGGTGTGTCGCGGCAGTGGATCTACAAGCTGCTCGCCCGTTACCGCGGCGAGGGTGAGGCGGCGTTCGAGGCTCGGTCCCGGCGGCCGTACAGCCAGCCGACGGCGATCCCGGCGGCGACCGTCGAGTTGATCATCCAGCTGCGCCGCCAGCTGGCCGAGCAGGGGTTGGACGCCGGTCCGCACACCATCGCCTGGCACCTGGCCCAGCAGCACCATCAGCTGACCGTGTCAGTGGCGACGATCTGGCGCGCGCTGAAACGCGCCGGGTTGATCAGCCCGGAGCCGAAGAAGAAACCACGGTCGGCCTACCTGCGGTTCGAAGCCGAGCAGCCCAACCAGATGTGGCAGACCGACTTCACCCACTACCGGCTGACCCGAACCGACGGCACACCCGGTGCCGATGTGGAGATCTTGTGCTTTATCGACGACCACTCCCGCTACGCGCTCTCGGTCACCTGCCACCAACCGGTGACCGGGCCCGCAGTCGTCGCCGCGTTCCGTCAAACGGTCGCTGACCAGGGCATTCCCGCCTCGATGCTGTCGGACAACGGCATGGTCTTCACCACCCGCTTCGCCGGCGGCCACACCGGACGCGACACCCTCAACGGCTTCCAAGCCGAACTCCGCAGACTCGGCGTGGTGCAGAAGCACTCCAAGCCGAACCACCCCACCACCTGCGGCAAAGTGGAGCGATTTCAGCAAACCCTGAAGAAATGGCTCACCGCCCAACCGCAGCAGCCGACCACCGTCGCGGAGCTGCAAACCCTCTGCGACACCTTCGTTAGCTACTACAACAGCTGCCGGCCGCACCGCTCCCTGAACCGGCGCACCCCAGCCGCGGCCTATCAGGCCCGACCCAAAGCCAGCCCGCCAACCACCCCGGACAGGCAGCCGCAGGCCAGGGTCCGCCGCGACATCGTCGACACCGACGGCAAACTCAGCCTCCGCCACCACGGCCGGCTGCACCACATCGGGGTCGGCCGAACCCACGCCCGAACCCCCATCCTGATGCTGATCAACGGCCTCGACATCCGCATCATCCACGCCACCACCGGCCAGATCATCCGCGAACTGATCCTCAACCCAGCCGTGGATTATCAAGCCCAGGGAGTTCGCAAGCCCCGACCAAAGCCGAGTTAGGGGTTCGAGGTGTCGCCTATGTCTTGCGACATCACAATGGCGCACCCGGAGGGATTCGAACCCCCAACCTTCTGATCCGTAGGTCTCGACTAAGCGTCCGGACTGGTCCGGCGGGTGGGCCTTCACGCCCAGAACCGCAGTCTGTGGTCCGTTCACGTCCGTGGTCGCACGAGGTCGG
>DATFQP010000131.1:0-4552 GCA_035264145.1 Propionibacteriaceae bacterium | reverse complement strand
AGCGTCTCTGTCCCCCGGCTTATCCCGGAGCGCAGCGTCCGAACGACGACATCCTCCGGACCGGGCGACGGCAACAGCACGGGCCGGAGCTCGCCCACACCGGGCTCGCACAGCCAGAACGCGTGTGCGTACCGGGGCGGGCCCTCGTCCTCCGGAGAACCTGAGGTGAACTGCAGCGCCGCACCTCCCGTCATACTGCTGTACACCCTAGGAGACGGAGGCGGTGTTGCGAGCGGTTCAAACCGGCCCGGTTATCGGCCTTCTGGGTCAGCTGGCCGTTCTTTCCGCGGTGGCCGGCACCGTTGGACTGGATGACGTCGGCTGGCTGGTGGGCACAGCGTGCGGCCTCGTCACGGCCGCCGGCCTGGTGCACGGGCTCAACCGATCGGGCACCGCAGTGCTGGGCGCCGCCAACCGGGTGACGCTCGCCCGGGCCACGCTCGTCGGGGCTGTGACCGCCCTGGTGGCCGACGCGTTCGTTGGGTCGGCGGATGTAGCTGTGTTAGTCGGCTTGGCGGTGGTCGCCCTCGTCCTCGACGCAGTGGACGGCTGGGTCGCGCGACGCAGCCGAACGGTGTCTGCGCTGGGTGCGCGCTTCGACATGGAGGTCGACGCGTTCTTGATCCTTGTCCTGAGCGTGTACGTCACTCAATCGGTCGGCCCATGGGTGCTGGCCATCGGCGCGGCCCGGTACGCCGTGTGGGCGGCCAGTTGGCTGCTGCCCTGGATGCGCACGCCAGTGCCCCCGCGCTACTGGCGCAAGCCCGTGGCCGCGATCCAGGGAGCTGTACTTGCGGTCGCCGCGGCGGACCCGTTGCCCGGCGTCGCCATCACCGTGGCGATCGCCGTGGCGATGGTGCTCCTCGCCGAGTCCTTCGGCCGGGATGTTCTGTGGCAGTGGCGACAGCAGCGCGTTCTGCGACTAGAGGCCAAGCTGCGAGCGTCGAGTATCGCGCGCCGCCGTGGTGAGGAGGAGGTGCCGAGGCGTTCTTCCTCGGCCAGCGACGACGAAGGAGGCGGCTTCCCGGCGCGATGCGCGAGCAGCGAAAGCCTCGTCGAGTCCCCCGTAGCCGCTCCATCGGCCGTCTGAGGGGGGTGACCGTCGTTTCGTCGGCCAAGCGGCGGGAGGGGCCACCCTCAGGCGTACCTCTCGCATCGGATGAGGAAGCATTGCAGCAGACGGGCGCGTGGTCAGAACCCCCGACGGGAGCGGAGGAGATTCCGGACGTTCCTGGCGAACGAGGCCGCCTCCGTGCCACTGCCGCCCGGGTGATCACCGCGCTGGCAGTCCTGCTCATCTGGTTCTCGCTGATCTTCCCGGATCAGCTCAGCCGTTTCACCTTCGGCGCCTTTCTCCGGTTCCCCGTCGAGGTCCCTATCCTGATGGCCCTCGTTCTTGTCCTCCCCCGAGCACCCCGACGGGTGATGGCGACGGTCGTCGGTCTGCTTCTCGGCCTGGTCGCCATCCTCAAGTTAGTCGACATGGGCTTCTACTCAGTGCTCGGTCAACCGTTCAACCCGCTCACCGATATGAGCTATCTGAAGTCGGCGGTGGGTTTCCTCCGGGACTCGGCCGGCCCATACCGAACCGCCGCGGCAGTCGCCGCCGCGGCCCTCGTCCTCGTGGCCGTTCTTCTGCTCGTCACCTGGTCGGCTCTGCGGATGACGAGGTTCACATCCCAGCATCGCGCTTCTGCAACCTGGACAGTCTGCGCGCTCACGGTCATCTGGCTGCTCTGCGCCGCCCTGGGAGTACAGCTGGCCGGCGCACCGGTCGCCTCCACCGGCGCCGCCGCATTCACCCAGAAAGAAGTCGACATGGCACCCCCCGCGGTGGACGCCTTCGCCACTGTGCCAGGTCGGGAGCTGTTGACCGAATTGCGTGGGAAGGACGTCCTCATCGTCTTCGTCGAGAGCTACGGCCGCGTTGCGGTCGAGGACCCGGCCATCTCACTCGAGGTGAACGCGGTCCTTTCCCGCGGCACCGACTCGCTGCGAGCCGCTGGCTTCTCCTCCCGCAGTGCCTTCCTCACCTCGCCCACGTACGCAGGGATCAGCTGGCTGGCCCACAGCACGCTCCAGTCCGGCCTATGGGTCGACAGTCAGAGGCGCTATGACCAGCTTCTCCAGACCGACCGTCTCACGCTGACGGCGGCCTTCAAGCGAGCGGGTTGGCGTACCGTCGCAGCCGTCCCGGCGAACACAGAGGACTGGCCGCAGGGCGCCTCGTTCTACCACTACGACACGATCCACGACCAGAGAAACGTCGGTTACGCGGGCCCGAGCTTCAGCTACGCGTCGATGCCCGATCAGTACACCCTCGCCGCGTTCCAACGCAAAGAGCTGGCGCAGCCGCACTCCCCCGTGATGGCGGAGATCGACCTCGTATCTTCACATGGCCCGTGGGCGCCGCTGCCGCGAATGGTCGACTGGGAGGCCGTCGGAGACGGCTCGGTGTTCACCGACATGCCGGCACAGGGACAGTCACCCGACGAGGTCGTGGGTGATCCGGAGATGACCAAGGCCGCCTACGGCCAGTCGATCCAGTACTCGATGAGCACCCTCATCTCGTTCATGCAAACGTTCGGCGACGACGACCTCGTGGTCGTTGCGGTTGGCGACCACCAGCCGGCATTGGTGGTCAGCGGGAAGGGTGCGAGTAACGATGTTCCGGTCACGATCATCGCGCGCGATCCTGATGTCATGACTCGGATCGCATCGTGGGGCTGGCAACCGGGGATGCTGCCGAACACGCAGGCTCCGGTCTGGCCCATGGACGCGTTTCGCGACCGCTTCCTGACTGCGTACGGGCCGCGGCCTGCGATGGCGCCGGCGTCCGCCTCGCCGTCACCCCGTTGAGCGGCGCACGCGGAAACTACCCCCATGCCTGGACCGGCCCGGCCGGTTCTGGACAATCTCGTCAGAGATTTCACATCGCCCCGTCCGAGATTTCCATTGCTTCGTCCGCGGCTGCGGCCCGGACAATGGAAAGGTGGTGTCTGGTCCTGGTCGCTCGCATGGTCGGCTGGATGAACCGCACGTGCCCATCGACACCGACCAGGGGCTGGGAACATGGCTGAGCTCGCCGGACGCGGCTGGTCATCTGCGCGGGCAGAGGTGCAGGTTGCGGATGTCGTGGTCCTGCGACACGGTGACACCAGGTTGTCTCCGGAACGCCGATTCTCCGGGGTCGGCAGCGGGGATCCTGGTCTGTCAGCCGCCGGCCGGGACCAGGCCCGGCGGGCCGCCGACTCGGCTCTGTTGCGGGGCAGCGCCTTCGCAGAAGTATTGACCTCACCGATGACCCGGTGTCAGGAGACGGCCCGGATCGTCGCCGCGGTGCTGGGCGTCTCCGTCATCGTGGACCGGGACCTGCGGGAAATGGACTTCGGCCAGTGGGAAGAGATGACATTCGACGAAGTCCAGGACCGCTACCCCGAAGATCTTCTGCGGTGGACACAGTCGGTGTGGGCCTCGCCCACCGGAAGCTCAGATTCAATCGCCGCAGTAGTGGACCGGATGGGAACAGCAGCCGCGCGCTTCGCGTCCCGTTACGCCGGCGCTTCCGTTCTGGCCGTAACACATGTGACGCCCATGAAGGCCTTGGTGGCACACGCGCTAGGGGCGCCACCAGCAGCCTTATTCCACATGGAGGTCTCGTCCGCCTGCTTCTCGCGGATCACCTACAGCGCAGGGGACGCGTCCGTGCGGCTGTTCAACGACACCTCACACCTGCGCTGATCGACACCTACGCCCGATGTCGGCGGTCAGAGTGCGCGGGCTCCGTTTCACTAGGGCGTACATCCGAACCGACTCGGCGCTTGAGGATGATCGCTGCCCACACGGAGAAGGCCAGGGCGGCCAGGAGGTAGGCACTGCCCAAAAGATGGTCGGGTGGACTCCAGCCGTACTCGCGGCCCCGACCGTAGGGCGGCCACACCACCGGGCGGGCGACGAAGACAGCGGCCCATGCGGCTGCCGCCCACCGGTTACGCGCCCACAACGCGAGCGCGACCGGCACCGCCCACACCCAGTGGTGAGTCCAAGAAATCGGCGAGGCGAACAACATGGCCAGCGCTGCCAGGCAGATGCCGAGGAATCGGTCGCCGCGGCGCCACCAGCGGGCGCCGACGATGAGAACAGCGAGCGAGATGGGCCCCGCGACGGCGAGCCACATCCACGTCGGCGGCTGGCCGTCGAGAAACCGGGTGAGCGCGCCGTACACCGACTGGTTGTGCGCCAAGGCCGGCGGACCGACCCGGCGTGCGTCGAGAAGGCCGTCGGTCCAATATGCCGCCGCCGATCCCAACATCACCACAAACCCAACCGCGATAGTGACGGCGAAGGCGAGGGCCGCTCGTCCCGCAGCCGCACGACGTCCGACCAGCACCAGCAGCACGACGAACACGAACGGAGTCAGCTTCAGACCCGACGCGATGCCCGTCAGCACACCGGACCAACGCCGATCCGGCCGCATCAGGTCCACCAGCACCGCCAGCATCAGAAACAGGTTGGCCTGTCCGAAGGTGAGGTTCTGCCACACCGGCTCCAG
>DATFQP010000130.1:0-4664 GCA_035264145.1 Propionibacteriaceae bacterium | reverse complement strand
GGATGGGTCGCGACTCCCAGCCCGCCTGCTCAGCCGCGTAATCACCCATAATCACGGAATAATCTGGCGCGCCTTCCTCGGTCACCTCACGGACCTCAGGCTGGGCGGCCCAGACGCCGGTGCCTCCCAGTGCCTGGTGCACTTGCTGCGCAGCATGCGGCAGGAACGGGGTGAGCAAGGTGTTCACGTCGGAGACGACCTGCAGTGCAGTGTGCAGTACCGTGTCACGGCGGACCGGATCGTCGGCAAGCTTCCACGGTTCGGTGTCGGAGATGTACTTGTTCGCCGCCCCCGCGATGCGCATCGCCTCGGAGATGGCCTGCCGAAACCGATTCCGGCCAAGCAGCTCCCCGACCGTGCTGAACGCCGCACGCGATGTGGCCAACAGGTCGGCGTCGACGTCGAGCAAGCTGCCCTGGCTGGGAATCGCTCCGTTGTTCTTGTGCGCCATCGAAATAGACCGGTTCACCAGGTTGCCCCACTCGTTGGCCAGCTCGAAGTTCGTGCGCCGGACGAACTCGTCCCACGTGAAGTCGGTGTCCGTGGTCTCCGGTCCCGCCACAGCGATGAAGTACCGCAGGGCGTCCGGACCGAACTCACGCAGGAAGTCGCCGACGTAGATCACCCGGCCGCGGCTGGTGGAGAACTTCGAGCCGCTCATCGTCAAGTACTCGCTCGACACCAGCTCGTCGGGCAGCCGGAGCTCGCCAAGCGGGCCGACCGTGCCACCGTGATCGCCTTCGCCGTTGTGGCCGAGCAGGATCCCCGGCCAGATCACGGAGTGGAAGACGATGTTGTCCTTGCCCATGAAGTAGTAGCCGCGGGCGTCCGGGTTGACCCACCACTCGCGCCACGCGTCCGGATCTCCGGTCCGCTTGGCCCACTCCACCGATGCCGACAGATAACCGATCACGGCGTCGAACCACACGTAAAGGCGCTTCAGCGGCTGATCGCGCCAGCCGTCCAGTGGCACGGGGACGCCCCAGTCGAGATCACGGGTGATGGCCCGGGGTCGCAGGTTTTCCAGCAGGTTCTGACTGAACTTCAGCACGTTTGGCCGCCAGTCCGTCCGACCCGCGAGCCATTTGCCAAGGGATCCGGCGAGCGCCGGCAGGTCGAGGAAGAAATGCTCGGTTTCGACGAACTTCGGGGTCTCACCATTGATCCGGGAGACAGGGTTGATCAGATCCACCGGATCCAGCTGGTTGCCACAATTGTCACACTGGTCGCCGCGGGCGCTGGGATAGCCGCAGATCGGGCAGGTGCCCTCGATATATCGATCTGGAAGCGTCCGGCCGGTCGATGGACTGATCGCGCCCATCGCCGTCTTCGGCACCACGTAGCCGTTTCTGTACAGGCCGAGAAACACATCTTGGACCACCGCATAGTGATTGCGGGTGATGGTCCGGGTGAAGAGGTCGTAGGACAGTCCCAGCCCGCACAGGTCCTCGACGATGACCCGGTTGTACTTGTCCGCGGTTCCTCGCGGACTCAGATTCTCCCGCTCGGCCTGAACGAGGATCGGCGTTCCGTGCTCGTCCGTCCCCGAGACCATCAGCACCGAGTGGCCGCTCATCCGCATATAGCGAGAGAACACGTCGGAGGGCACCCCGAAGCCGGAGACATGGCCGATGTGCCGTGGACCATTGGCGTACGGCCAGGCGACGGCAGTCAGCACGCGCGAACTCATGCGCCCAACCCTAGTGTCGCGGCATCACGGCTCAATCGAATTGGTTGATCCGGTCGATCAGTGATCGGCGCATCTCGTACGGAGCAAAGGCGCTCTTCGCGGCATTGCGGGAAAACCATCGCACCTGGTCGATCGAGTAGTTGAAGGCGTCGCCGAGCAAGGCGAACTCGTCGGTCAATGTCGTCGCGCTCATCAACCGATTGTCTGTGTTCACCGTTACCCGAAAGTCCAGATCGGCCAGGACTGCGATCGGGTGCTCCGGAATCGAGGCGGCGGCTCCCGTGTGCACGTTGGATGACGGGCACATCTCCAGGCAGATCCGCTCATTTCGCACATACGCCGCGAAATCCCCGAGCTGCGTAGCGCCGCACTCTGCAGGCCTGATGTCGTCCATGATCGCCACTCCGTGCCCGATCCGATTCGCGGCACAGAGCTGCACCGCCTCCTCGATCGATGACAGTCCGTCGGCCTCACCGGCGTGGATGGTGTAGTAGGCATTGTTCCGCCGCAGGTGCCAGAACGACTCGATAAACCGGGCCGGTGGGAATCCCTTCTCAGCGCCGGCGATGTCGAAGCCCGCGACGCCGTCATCGTGGTAACGCAGCGCAAGATCAGCCATATCGCGGGTCGGCACCAGGTGGCGCATCGCGGTGATCAGTTGGCGAACGATGATGTCTGTTCCGCGCCGCGCGCAGGCTTGCATGCCTTCGGCCAAGCCATCGCGCACCGCCTCGATCGCCTGTGCTGTGGAGAGCCCGGCCCGGATGTGCTGCTCCGGCGCCCACCGGGCCTCACCATAGATCACCCCATCGGCCGCGAGATCCTCCACGTACTCGCGGGCAACACGGCGCAGCTGCGCGGGCGTCTGCATCACCGCGATCGTGTGGTCGAACATTTCCAGGTACCGGACCAGGGAACCGGAGTCAGCGGCGCCGGCGAACCACCGGCCGAGCTCCTCCGGATCCGTGGCAGGGAGCTGATGTCCGATCTCGCCCGCAAGCTCCGCCACGGTGCTGGGGCGCAGAGCGCCGTCGAGATGATCATGCAACGACACCTTCGGGAATGCGCGCAGCTGCTCCAGATCGAGTCCCACTCACTCCCCCCCGTCGTCGGTTCTCGCCAGATCACCGGCATCGAATGCGCTCGGCAGCACCTCCGACATCGGCTGGATCCCACTCGGCGTCTGCACGAGGCAGTTCGGCCCGCCATGCTCCCACAGCAGCTGACGGCATCGACCACAGGGCATCAGCACAGCACCGCTGCCGTTGACGCACACAAGCGCGGCGAGCCGGCCACCCCCGCTCGCGTGCAGAGCCGACACGACGCCACACTCCGCGCACAAGGACAGCCCGTACGAGGCGTTCTCCACGTTGCAGCCGGTGACCACTCGACCGTCTTCGGTCAGGGCCGCGGCGCCCACTGGAAAGCCAGAGTACGACGCGTACGCCCGAGGAATCATCTCGCGCGCAGCCGCCTGAAGTGCGGCCCAGTCGATCTGGTCAGCACTCCCTGAAGAGGTGCCCACTTCTCGCCCCGATTTCCCTAGGTCGCAGGAGGGCTAGCCAGGCCGGCCAGAGTAGCGACGGCGATGATTGTCGCCAGGCACGGCGAGATCAACCTGAAATGACCGGACATCGCTGTGTTGAGCTTTGACGTTGCGATGCTACGTACGCTCGCCTCCTAGGTGCGCGAAGCAGGGAGCGTTAGCCCTGCTGGGACCCTTCAGCGTACAGATTGCAGCCCGTCAGCGGGCGGAATAGCCGAATGCACATCCTCTACCAGAGGTATTCATCAGCTTTGCCAGCGAAAAAGCATACCGGCAGATCCCAAAGTAGCCCGGCACGACGTTAAGCTGCCGGAATCTCCGTAAATGGTCAGGGAAACCGTTACGCTACCTGCTTGGACAAGTTCAAGGGCTTTCTGCGCAAGCCGCTCATTCAGGAAGGACTGAGCTCGATGGCGGAATCTGGTAAAAGCTACAATGACGACATCGAGTGCCGCCCAGGCGCTCCGCACATCGTAAATTTTCGAGCCTCGGCCATAACGGTCAGCTAGCTGCAAGGCCTTAATTACCGGCGGCGTGGTATTGCTCGATGACCTTCTGTGGCACCCGGCCACGGTTGGACAGCTCGATCTTGTTGGATGCAGCCCACTTCCTTACAGCCTTCAGGTCAGGCCCGCCGCCGTTCGTCGTCTTTCGAGATCGCCGACCACCGAGCTTTTGAGCTGCTCTAACCCACTTTTCCATGTCGCCACGAAGCTTCTCGGCGTTCCGACCGCTCAGGTCGATGCTGTACTCAACACTGTCGAGGGCAAACCGGATCGTTTCCGTAGCAGGAGAGCCGTCAATGTCATCGACAAGGTCAACTACCGTCTTTTGCATGGAGGCGATCCTACACGCGCATGGGTAAAGTCAAGTGCCCTATGCATTTTCAGGCCTGGATCTTCTCCCCAGTGCGGATATAACCGTCTCGGTCGTCGAATGGAGTCTTCAAGTTAAAGCGACACTCTTCGTGAATCGGCTCTGGACCCCAGACCCAGTTCTGGCCTCTCGGTTGCTTGGTCACGCCTTCACGAGAAATCATCCCTTGAGCATCGGGAGTGATGGATTGTTTGCAGACGTAGCAGTAGTGAATCATGCCAAGCCTCCATATCCAGATCAGGTCAGAGGTTGTTCGCCGACCGAGGCCCGACTGGTCGCCAGTTCGGCCAGCACCTTCAGCCCGATGGGAATGCAGGTCTCGTCCACCGTGAAATTGGGATGATGCAGATCCGCACATGTGGCGACTCCGGCCGGCCGCACGCCGAGACGGGCCAGCGCACCGGGCCGCTGTTGCAGCATCCACGAGAAGTCCTCGCCGCCGAGCGACTGTTCGGTTCCCGTCACTGCTGATGACCCCAGCATCTCCGTCGTCGCCCTGATCATCCGGCGAACGCCGGCGGAGTGGTTGACCGCCGGTGGCACACCGTCGGT
>DATFQP010000129.1:0-3187 GCA_035264145.1 Propionibacteriaceae bacterium | reverse complement strand
AGCTCGGCGATCGCGGTGGGTTGATCACCCGACGGAGCAAAGTCGCTCACCACGGCGAAGGGCGCTACTGTTCGCTGCAGCTGCTCGATCGGACGCATGAGGCGAGAATATGCGGCGCGTCTGACAGTCCGCTTCCGATGGGGGCCGATCGTTCGTCGGCGCCATGCGGGTCGCTAGCCTCCGGTGGCTTGATCCTGCAACATCGAATTCATCATGGCGGTAAAGTCCTTGTTCAGCTGGTCGCTGTCCGCATCCTTCGACAAGTACATGGTGCCGATCGCCGTCACACCGTCGCTGCGCACGGAGACGAGGCTGAAAACGACAACATCCTGGCTGCCGCTTCCATTGCTAGCGGTGAACATGCCGGTGCACGTGGCGCCCTCGAGGTTCTTGGTGTTCAGATCGGCGGTCTCAGGGTTGCCGAACTGGCCGTTCGCCTGTCCTTCGGTGATCTTCCGATGCCACGCGTCACACAGCTGTTCCGGATTGGTACCGGGGTCGACCGCTATCGCCTGTCCCAGGAATAGCTGGTCACCGTTGCTGAGACGGGCGTATCCAGTCCCGGACTTCTCGAGCTGGTAGCCGTCGGCCGGCGTCAGGCTGATGCCGTGGTCGAGGCTGATCGCTTCACCGCTCGGAACTGGGTTCGGTCCCCCGGTCGGTTGCAGTGGAGTGCTCTGCCTGCCCGAAGGGCTTGCGGAGGTAGGTTGAGCGCTCGGTGCCTCGGCGGTCGGCTCGGCGGTGGGTGTTGGCGTGATCGTCGCATCCGGTTGGGTGTCGCCGCCCTGGGTGAGCACCAGGATGACGCCGCCGATTGCCGCCAGCAAGAGCACAGCTGCCGCGACGATCCCGATGATCGTGGCGCGGCTCTTCTTGGGCGGGGGACCACCGGCACCGGGCGGATAACCAGCAGACGCGCCGGGGTAGGCCCCAGGCGGGTACCCGCCCTGGGGGTTGTAGCCGCCCGGTTGCCCGGGGTAGCTGCCAGGTTGACCTTGCGGCGGATAGCCGCCGGGCGGTTGCGGGGGGTAGCCGCCTGATTGAGGTTGAGTGGAGTAGCCGCCCGGCTGGGATTGGGGTGGATAGCCCGCCGGCTGACTTTGCGGCGGATAGCCGCCCTGGGAGTATCCCCCTTCGTGCGGCGGCCACTCGCCCGGAGTCTGAGTCATGGCCGCCACTCCTGGTCGTCGCCGTAGCGATGCCGCGGCTCGTCCTCCGAAGTCGACAACCCGGTCTGCTGGGAGCCTGGCGATCCGCCGCCGGTCTGGTCGTCGGATTGGACCCGGTTGACCGACTCGTCGGGATAGCCTTCCCGGTCGTCGAACTCGTCGCGGTCCATGCCAGGGATGATCGAGGTTGCCGCGTTCTCGCGGTCATCGTCAATGGCCGCCCGTGAGGCGACGACCGCCGGCGCCTTGGGCCTGACCGTCTTGGGCCGCACGCGTACGGCCGTGCCGCAGGCGGTGCAGAAAGCCGCATGGTCGAGTAGCGGCATCTCGCACTGCGCGCAGAACTCCAGTTCACCGTTTCGTCCGATGCCGGCGTCCCGGGCAGACCGCTCGAGCGCCGCCTCCATCAGACCGACGTGCAGGACGTTGCGCATGCGCAAGATCAAGATGGCGAGGATGAGCAGGCCCCAGCCGATGCTCAACATCACGCCTAGGGTCGAGGAACCGACATAGGAGAACAGATAGGTGCCGGCTTGAAAGGCGATGTTGGCCAGAATCGCTTCGGCCACGCCGCGGAAGTAGCGCGGCGTAAACCCGTCGTAGCCTCGGCCGAGTCCGGAGAACTCAGCGCATGCGATCCCGGTGGCAGTGCCCATGATGAGGGGCTTGACGAAGCCCTCGAGGAAAATGAGCGATACCCATAGTCCGGGGTTGGACTCCTGCACCCCCGAGGTGAGCAGGTCCCAATGCCGGACCAGGGTGTCGAAGCAGGCGTAGCTCACGCCGCTGATCACCCCGAAGGTTAGTCCGTCCATCAGGTCGTCGAATTCTGGGCGGCTGGCCAAGATCACCGGGCCGATCTGCCGGATCGCCTCCCCGACGATCGGCACCAGAAGCGCTACCAACAAGAACGTGCCGACCGGCGGCGCACCGTCCAGCGCGCCTCCCAGGGTCGGCGAGGAGAACGGCACCGGGCCACGCAGGAAGGTCCACAAGACCGTGAAGCCGATCGCCAACACGCCGGTGAGAGCAAAGGCGAGCCCGGTAACCAGCAGCGGCTCGTCGTCCCAGAGGTTCACATCGTAGATGTAGACGACGTAGGCGACCGGAACCGCGAACGCCGCCACGAGCACCGCTATGGGCATCGCGCCGAAGATGGCGGCAATGAGAGCGACCACCAACGCAAGGGTCAGTGCGATCCGATAGGTCTGCGGTCGCTGGCCGGCGCCCCGCGGCATGATCGTCGATACGAGTGCGAAGGAGGCCACCGGCTCGTCTGGTCTTGCGGCGAAAGACTTCCGCCGGGCCAGGTCCGCCGAGCGCTGGTCCTGTCCGCATACGTGGCAGAAGTGCGCGACCTCCGGCAGATCAGACCGACACCTTGGGCATTCCAACGCCCTACCTCCTTGCCACCTACCGTGCGAAGCACTTGCGAGTATGTCATTGTCCGGCGTGAACGGAGATCAGATCAGACCAGAGATCATCCACCTGCTTCGTCAGATCGGTGACTGTTCCGACGTTATGGATGACGACGTCCGCGGCCGCCAGCCGCTGCTCGCGTGTGGCCTGGGCGGCGATCCGTGACTCAGCATCCTCACGGGTGATCGGGCCGCGGGCCATCAACCTCGCCAACTGTGTTTTGTGATCGACATCCACCACCACGCAAAGATCGAAATCGGACTCCTTGCCGGTCTCGACCAGGAGCGGAATCACATGGACGATCACCGCAGCGTGCGGAAGCGTTCCCTCCCGTTCGGCGGCTCGGCGCCGTACCTCCGGATGGATGATCTCTTCAAGATCGCGGCGCGCCTCCGGGTCGGCGAACACGATCTTGGCCAAAGCGACCCGGTCGAGCCGTCCGTCCTTCAGCACGCCCCCGCCGAACCGGCGGAGAACGGCGGCAAGTCCGGGCGTGCCCGGCTCGACCACCTCACGTGCGAGCTCGTCCGCGTCGATGATCACAGCGCCGTGGCGAGCCAGCTCGTTGGCGACCGTTGTCTTGCCCGAGGCGATTCCTC
>DATFQP010000128.1:0-4726 GCA_035264145.1 Propionibacteriaceae bacterium | reverse complement strand
GATCGGCTCGGTGTCGAAGGTGACGATGACACGACCGTTGCCGTGGTCGATGACGTGATCATGGGTCATTTTGAGGATCTGGTTGAGCGGCTGGGCGAACAGCAGCATGAACAGCCCGGCGACACGGCTGTGAGTGCTGATCGTGTCGTCGTGGAGCAGCAGCTCGACGCCGCGCCAGCGGGCTTGGTCGGCCATGGTGACCTGTGGCTGGGCCTTCGGGGCGGCGGCGAGGCCGATGGTGCGGTTGATCTTGCTGTCGCCCAACCATGTGACGAACGACGTCACGGTGCCATGGTTGCCAGGTCGCTCGGTCAGGTAGCGCTCAAGCAGGGTCTGGGAGAGCTCGCGGATCGTGGTGTTGTGCTCGGTGGCCCAGGCCAGGAGCCGCGCGGCGCCGGTGATGTTGGCGCGGCCACCGTTGGCGATGCAGGAGGTTAGGGTGCCGGCGTTGGCGTGCTGCCGCATCCGGCGCAGCACATGCCAGTGGGCGTAGCGGTTGAGGATCTCGGCGTGCTCGGGCGTCAGGCTTGCTGCGATTGGGGCCAGCCATGGGGTGATGCGTTCGATCGCTGGCGTGTAGGGCGGCAGCACCCCGGTCGCGGACAGCAGGTCACGGATGTAGCAGTGGCGTCGGTCGAGCGGCAGGTGGTGATGGAAGGTGTCGTGGCTGATCGCCAGCTTCCCGGTGGCGAGCCCGCGGAGCACTGCGGGCGCGACCGTGCCGGGTTTGCTGAGCCAGGTGAGTGTGGATTGGGGTCTATGTCCGGCCATTAGGGCGTCGTAGACGGGGACGAGTTGATCATGGATTGCGCCGGTTCGGGGGTTGGTGATGAGAACGGTGAGCCGTTCCCGTAGGAAGCAGCGGGCGCAGCGGTTGTAGCCGTAAGGCTGGTCTTCACGGCCGCATTCGGTGCAAGCGAAGATCGAGGCGACACCGACGCATCCAGCGCAGACGGTGCGACCCTCCGGGTCGAGGTAGGCCAGTGGCCGTACCACACCGCAGCCGGGACACTGCTGGGGGTGGTAGTGCCGGCGGCGGCGACATCCCACGCAGAGTCGCCCGTGCGGGAGGATCGTGTCCGATGTCGGGCAACCGCAATCCAGGCAGTCTCGGTTGCCGCTCACTCCTCGCCGGGGCGCCGGATGGCGGCACGGATCGGGCGGATCGAGCCCAGCTTCGGCCCCTTGCCGGAGTCCAGACCTGCCGTGCCAGTGCCGGTGTCGGGAACCTCCACGACCAGCGTCAGCAGCTCATCGGTGCCGCAGCCCAAGGCGTCACACAGCGCGGCGAGAATGTCGATGTTAATCCGCTGCGGCGTGCGGGTGACAAGCCGGTAGACGTGCTCGCGGGACACATTCACACCCCGCTGCTGCAGCAGCGGGAGCAGCTCGCTGGTCTGGAAGATGCCGCGGTCGGCCATCACCTGGCGCAGGTTCCATTGCATCGTGACGTGTCTGGTCATCAGCGTTCTCCTTCGCCGCCGCCGCTGGGCGGCTTGTTGGGAGGGGGCTCGTTAGGGTGGTAGAGGCGTGACAGCGCCTTCTGCAAGGCCTTGTTTTTGAAGTCGTTGGACACCGAGGTGTAGATCGCGGTGCTCGAGGCGTAGGCGTGGCCCACCTGCTCGGTGACGAACCGCTCCGGGTAACCGAACTCCACCAAATGGGTCACATAGGAGTGCCGCAGGCAGTGCAGGGTCAGGCTGGGGTCGAGCCCGATCGCGTCCCGGGCAGCCGCGAACCGGGAATCGATGTGCCGGGTGTTGACCCGGGTCAGCCGCTCTGTCAGCCACAGCGCCGGATGGTCGGCGGCCCGAAACAGCGGACGGACCTGGTCGATCCATTGCTGCAATCCGGGCACAATCCAGTCGAACTCCGGCACCGTCAGCACGGTCCGTCGACGCGGCAGACTGCCCTTGATCGATTTGCCGAACCGCACGTGCACCGCCCCGTAGGTGCCCCACTCGGGCATGTGCGGGTTGGGTCGCAGGTCGGCCAGATCGAGCCGGGCGAGCTCGTTGCGGCGCAGCCCGTAGGCATATGTGGTTTTGATCATCAACGCGTCGCGTAACGCGCTGGCTGAGCCCTTGCGGCCCATCGTCGCGATCCGGTCGACGCGATCATCGAGGTAGTCGAGGAGTCTTTGCAGCTCCTCGTAGGTCAACGGGCGCCGTTGTGGCCGGCCCTCGTAGTCGTTGAGGTGGGCGACGGTGTTCCACTCATGACACACCTGCACCGGTAGCTGGTTGAACCGGTCGCGGCACTGCCGGGTCCACTCGTAGCGGGCATCGACCAGGTAGTCGCAAAACATGCGCAGCGCCAAGTGATAGCCGCGGATCGTCGACAACGCCAGCCGGTCCTTGCCCGAGGTTAGGGAGACCGTGAAGTCCTCGACGTCGGCGGCACGCCACACCCACGGGTAGCACTCGGCGAACTCGGCAAAACGACGGATCAGCCGGTCCCGCATCCGGATCGTCGAGTCGCCCAGCAGTCGCGACTGCTGCTGGCGTGCCCACCCTTCAAGCATCGCTTCGAAGACCGCTTCCTGCTCGTTCAGGTGGACGACACCCTCGACCAAAACCAGTCGAGCAGAGCCGGGAATCTCGGCCAACCCACAACCTTCCCGTGATCCCAAACGCATCAATGTTGCGGGAAAGGTAACACGCAGTCGGTGCTGTGTCAGCGACCTGCGGAAACAATCAGTAAGGCTCTAGCAACAAATCTCATATGTCTCGGCGTGGGGGTACAAGTGTTGCGCCGGCTGCAATAAAGCTCGGTGGCACCGGTGATGCAGTAGGTGTGTGGCACATCGGATCTTGAAATCGAGAGGGGGTACGCGAAAGAAGTCAGAGTGACCGGCGGTGACCGCTCAACCCGTTGGTGCTGGCTTAGGGGGCTTGGTGAAGGAGCTATGGCAAGGAGGGATCCGGTGACGAGTCAGCAATCGGTGAGGCAGGCGGTGCGACGGTCGGCGTTGGACGCTCAGGCAGTACGGCGTAAGGAACGTGCCGAACGCCAGCGCCGGCTCGAGGTCTGGCGGTCGAGGTGATGACCACACTTGGTAACGCGACGCTGCGGTTCGCGACGCCGAGCGGCGTGCCTGCGCGGCGCTGCAGACGATGACCGATGAGGAGGGCCTGTCCGTGCGCGAGACAGCCGAGTGGTGTGGCAGTGGAAAAGTGCGTGAGATAACCCGCCTGCGGCGACTGACGTCTTTCTCGCTTTCGACCAGCAAGATCGGCTCGTTGTTATCCTGAGGAGATCATCGACCCGAGGCACGTCATGCCGAGCCCGGATGGTGGAGTCGACATCGAGTTAGACATCCGATTCGACGCGCGGCAACGCTGCTATGTGTGCCACGATGTGCGGGCGGCCAGCAGCACCGGGGGCGCTGTGAGCGCGGAAGCCCTGAGACAGCTACAGATCGCTGAGTGGATCGTTCTCGCCTTGCTTATGGATAGCGATGAGGGGCGGGTCATCCGTGAGCTTAAGAATCCAGACGGCAGGGAGCCGTGGGGGAAGACCGCTCCCGATGATGTGGCCGAGCACGGGCCGACAGATCGGGCGCTGCGGTGGACGGCGCATTTTTACCGCTACGGCTATGCGGTGTCATATAACCCGACAAAGGGCGTTGAGGAGATGTTGAAGCTGCCCCGGTCAACTGCGGGTAGGTGGATCGCAGCAGCGCGTGAGGCGTGCAACCTGGGGCCTTCTGAGGGTATGGGGAAGGCAGGCGGCTAGTGGCCAGCATCGCGAAGCGTCCCGACGGGCGGTGGCGGGCACGGTACCGCGACGCGGCCGGCAGGGAGCACTCGAAGCACTTCGATCGCAAGACCGATGCGCAGCGCTGGCTCGATGAGGTGACCGCCGCAATCGTCACCGGTCAATATGTCGACCCGCGCTCGGGCCGCATCACCTTTCGCGAATACGCCGAGCGGTGGCGCGCAACCCAGGTGCATCGCCTGACCACGCAGGACTTCATCGAGGGCAACCTGCGCCGCAACGCCTACCCCGTGCTCGGCGATAAGCCGCTGTCATCGATCAGGCCGAGTGATGTCCAGGGGTGGGTCAAGGGCATGACCGATCGGTTGGCACCATCGACCGTCGGCGTCGTCCATGGTGTTGTGTCCGGCATCTTTCGCGCAGCCGTGCGTGACCGGTTGATCGTGGCGAACCCGTGCGACGGGACACGTCTCCCGAAAGCCACGCCGTCACGGGTCGAGCCGCTGCCCGTCGAGACTGTGCACGCGCTAGCTGACGCAGTGCCCGCCCGGTATCGGGCGCTTGTGATCTTGGCTGCTGGCTCGGGCATGCGTCAGGGCGAATGCCTGGGGCTCACTGTGGACAGGCTGGACTTCCTGCGCCGCGTGGTGCATGTGGATAGACAGCTCGTAACCGTCACTGGCCGTCCGTCGTTCCTGACCGCGCCCAAGACGGCGGCGAGCGTGCGCACCATCCCGCTGCCTCAAGTCGTGCTCGATGCTCTCGCCGCGCACCTGGACTCCTTCCCGCCGCTCGGCGATGGGTTCGTGTTCGTCACAGACGCCCGCAATCACATCCGTCGCACCGCGTTCGGGGATGTGTGGCGGGCTGCCGTCAAGGCCGCGGGCGCGCCGGCTGGGACGGGCTTTCATGAGTTGCGGCATTTTTATGCCAGCTTGTTGATCAGGCACGGCGAGAGCGTCAAGACCGTGCAAGCGCGACTCGGTCATGCCTCGGCGTCAGAGAC
>DATFQP010000127.1:0-4657 GCA_035264145.1 Propionibacteriaceae bacterium | reverse complement strand
CGATGGTGTCACGGACGGCGCCCGCCACCTGCGGCGAGCAGCGCAGGGAGTACGCGTCCTGGACCCGGGTGCAGGCCTTGGTGCGATGGCTCTCGCGAATCTCGCTTCGGGCCATCAGAGCTCGGAGGTTGGCGGCGGAGGTGACTTGCCCCGGGTGGGGTCGCAGGGAGTGCAAGTCGGCAGCGAACACGTCGTCGGTGCCGAGGAGGCCCTCGACGCTCATCGCCGCTGTGATATCGGCCACCTTGACCAGCTCGCGCAGGTCGGCGATCGCTAGCACGAGCATGCCGAGCATGCCGTCCGTGCCGTTGATCAGCGCCAGGCCCTCCTTCTCGGCCAGGGTGATCGGCTCGAGACCGGCCGCCGCCAGCGCCTCGGCCGCCAGCTGCCGTTCACCGGCCGATGTTCGGACGACGCCTTCGCCCATCAGAGCGAGGGCGCAGTGCGCCAGCGGCGCCAGGTCACCGGAGCAGCCGAGGCTGCCGTACTCGGGGACAAGAGGGGTGATCTTAGCGTTGAGCAGGTCCACGTACGCGGCGAGCGTCTCCGCCCGTACACCGGTATGTCCGGTGGCCAAAGTGGAGATTCGCAGCAGCATGAGGGCCCGGACGACCTCCGGTTCCACCTCGGGTCCCGACCCCGCCGCGTGGGAGCGGATCAGACTCCGCTGCAGCTGTGTGCGCGATTCAACAGGAATGTGGCGTGTGGCCAGGGCGCCGAAGCCCGTCGAGACCCCGTAATGCGGCGCCTCATCATTTGCCAGCGCCTCGATCACCGCGCGGCTGCGTCGCACCTCGGCCGAGGACTCCGGAGCGATCTCGACCGCGGCGGCCTCACGGGCCACACGCACGACGTCGGTGAAGGAGAGCGGTCCCACGCCAACGGTGACGGCATCGGTGAAGGTGTGCATGCTTCCATGATCGGCGATTTGGCGATCCGCCGGTTCAAGCAAGGGCGCGCTGGTTACCGAATTTAGTCGCTTCTGAGCAGCGCGTGATCTAGGAGGTGGGCGTTCTGGTGGGTGGTGATGCTGGGCCTGGGACGGTAGGGGTCGTCGCGCCTCGCCCTTGAAAGCAGTTCTCCCCAAGGTTGGCGGTAAGCGTATCGGTGTCCACAGTCTCGGCCGCAGGACGTTCATTCGGGAGTTCGCGTCTTTAACTTCACCGCGTGAGATCTGGTCGGAGTGACGACACTGTTGAATCGCGGGTTGTCGCGGACCGGCTGGCTCATGTGCTTGGACAACATCAACCGCGCCGCGCCGCGGGGTCCGGCGGGCCGGCCGCGGTCCGATGGGAATCCGATGCCGACCGGCAGCGAGCCGAAGATCTGCCGCTGACAGCGATCGACCAGGGGGAAGCCAGACCGCCAGCTCGACCGAGGTTCGGCCGGCTGCACGTCGCGGTGGTGTGCTCTCTGGTGCTGCTCGGCCTGGTCTTCGCCGCCTTGGCCGTGCTACGGGCGCGTCCAGTGGCGTTGGCTACGCCGCAGACTCTGCCGGTGTCAGTTTCGACGCATCCGCCGAGTGCTTCGTCGCCCGCGGCGTCAACGAGTTCCTCACCGCGTCCACGGATTGTGGTTCATGTGGTGGGAGCGGTGCGGCGGCCCGGGTTGGTCCGACTACCGCATGACGCTCGGGTGCAGGATGCGATTGACGCCGCCGGTGGCTTGCGGAGTTCCGCCGCGCCGGGTGAGTTGAATCTTGCTCAGACCCTGACGGACGGTCAGCAGGTGCTGGTCGGATCGCGAGCGCATCCTGGTGGCCGGCTCAGCGGCGGTGGCAGCGACTCAGGCAGCAGCGCCGGTTCCGGCTCTCCACCGCAGGTTGACTTGAACACCGCGACGGCGGCGCAATTGGATTCTTTGCCGGGCGTCGGCCCGGTGACGGCCGAGCGGATCCTGACGTGGCGTACCGAACACGGACGTTTCCGGCGGGTAGACGAGCTGCAGGAGGTGGAAGGGATCGGGCCCAAGACCTACGCCGACATTGCGCCGCACGTGCGGGTCTGAGGTGCGCCAAGCTGGTGATGAGGCTGCAGAGGAACCGCAAGCCAGCATCGGTGACCTGCGGCTGGTGCCGTTGGCACTGGCGACATGGGCGGGTGCGTGGCTCGGCACCGCGGGCAATACGACAGCCGTCACAGGCGGCGTCTGCGCCGTGGGTGCCCTTGGTGTCCTAGCGGCCATCCGCAGATCTGGATGGCTTCTCGCTACCACCCTCGTGCTCGGCATGGGGACCTTCGGAGGGGCGATGTTCGCTCATCGGCTCAGCGCGGGACCGGTCGGTGAGCTGGTGGCTAGCGAAGGAATCGTGATCGGCGACGTAGTGACCACCAGCGACCCCCATCTGCACGCCCACGGTGGTTTTCGACCGGATTACCTCACCGTGACCGCCACTTTGACTGCGGTGAACGGACGAGGCGGTGATTGGAGCACCCGGCTGCCGATCCTGCTCACTGTCAGTGGAGCTGAATCCCGGCACTGGGCAAGCCAACCGGTAGGAACCCGCTGGCGCGTGCACGGTCGCCTAATGCCGCCCCAGCCCCGATCCGGGCTGGCCGCTGTGCTTCGGGTACGCGGTGTTGGCGTCGTCATCACCCCTCCCTCGCCGTGGCTGCGGTCGGTCGAGCATGTTCGCGATGGCTTGCGGAAGGCAGTCCAGGGCCGTGCGACCGAGCCGCGTGCTCTGGTCCCTGCTCTGGTCCTGGGGGACACCTCGGCCATGACACCGGAGATGACGGCCGACTTCGCGACGTCCGGGCTGACTCATCTGACGGCGGTGTCCGGAGCCAACCTGACCCTGTTGCTGGCTTTCATGCTGATCGCGGCCCGCTGGCTTGGGATTCGCGGTTGGGCCCTGCGGCTCGTCGGCGTGGCCGGGGTGGTGATCTTCGTCGGGCTTTGCCGGACTGAACCGAGCGTGCTGCGGGCGGCGGCGATGGGGTTGGTCGCCCTGGCCGCTCTCGGCTTCGGGGGTCGTCGCGCCGGCCTGCGCAACCTCTGCCTCGCCACGGTGGTCTTGATCATGATCGACCCATTTCTCAGCCGCTCGGTGGGCTTCACCTTGTCGGTGCTGGCCAGCGCCGGCATCATCGGCTGGGCCCCAGGATGGACCGCACAGCTGCATCGGTGGATGCCCAGAGTTCTTGCTGAGTCGCTGGCCGTGCCGCTGGCCGCGCATCTGGTGACTCTGCCCGTTGTTGCCGCCATTTCCGGCCGGGTCAGTGTCGTCGGCGTTTTGGCCAACGTCGCCGCTGGCCCCCTGGTGTCACCAGCCACGGTGCTCGGTTTCCTCGCCGCCGGCCTGTCGCTGGTGAACGGCACGCTGGCCGCCTGCGCCGGTTTCGGAGCGGCCTGGTCGGCGCAGGTGATCATCTGGATCGCGTCGATGGCCGCTCGGCTGCCGGGCGCATCCTGGCACTGGCCGGCGTCACCGCCGGCGCTAGCGTTGCTCGGCGCCTTCGCACTGGCCGCGGGGCTCAGCATGACTCGTGCGCTCCGCCACCCCTGGCTTGTTGCTGCTCTGGCATGGGCGCTGATCGGCGTCCTGTTGGTGGTTCCTTCGCAGCCCGGTTGGCCGCCACGCCATTGGGTCCTGGTCGCCTGTGACGTCGGGCAGGGCGATGGGCTCGTGCTCCGCGTCGGTCGGCGCGCGGCCGTTGTGATTGATACCGGGCCGGATGCGGCTGCGATGCGCCGATGCCTTGATCAACTTCGGGTTGCGGTCGTGCCGCTGCTGATCCTGACGCATTTTCATGCCGATCATGTCGACGGACTATCGGGAGTGCTGGCACATCGGAAGGTCGGGGAGATCTGGACCGGTCCGCTGCCGTCGCCCGGCTACGAGGCGGCCGCGGTGCAGCAGCAGGCCGCCCACAGGGGAGTGCCGGTCCGGGTGCCCGCAGTCGGCAGCGAAGGTACCGTCGGCGAGGCTTCGTGGTCGGTTCTTGGGCCGGTCGGGGTTCCACAGCTCGAAGGCAGCGGGGCGGCGCCACCGCTCGACGGCAGCGAATCAGCGGTCGAGAACGACTCGAGCCTGGTCGTCGCGATGAAGGTTAGGGGTGTTCGGCTGCTGTTCACCGGCGATGTTGAGCCGCCCGGACAGGAGGCAATAGTGGCCAGCGGTGCCGACCTGGGTGCCGATGTTCTCAAAATTCCGCATCACGGGTCGGCCCGGCAGGACCCGAACTTTCTGACCGCGACCAACGCCAAGGTTGCCATCGCTAGTGCCGGCGTCGGCAACGACTACGGACATCCGGCGCCCCGAACCGTGGCCCTGATTCGCTCACTCGGCATGGTCCTGCTCCGCACGGACACCCAAGGCTCGGTGGCAGTCACCCTTCGTGACGGATCGCTCGGTGCGGTTACCCAGCGGCGAGACCGAGACAGATAGCCGCTTCGGTCACCGATCACGCGACCCCGAGGCCGGTGAGTGGATCGAGATGCTTGAGCAGCTGGGGGCAGCCGACGACCACCGAACGCGGCTCGCCGGCGATGGTTATGTAACCCTTTGCGGGGTCGTCCCCAGTAGGCACGCCGGCGAAGCGCACCGTGAGGTCAGTTCCCTCCGCGCAGCTCCACTTCCAGACCTGGGCACCGTCGCTGAGCCGCAGCCCGCGCACCGCGGATGCGCGACTGTCGCCCTCGGTGCTCGTGGCAA
>DATFQP010000126.1:0-4508 GCA_035264145.1 Propionibacteriaceae bacterium | reverse complement strand
ACCACGGTCACGCAGATCGAGGGCACCCCCTCGGTCACGATCACCGCTACGCCAGAGGCCGCTGACCTGGGGGCGCTCACCGAGACCATTCAAAGCAGGCTCGACGCGATCACGGATCTGCCGCCGGGTGTGACTGCCACGCTGGGCGGCGCGGCGGAGAATCAGCAGGAGGCGTTCAACCAGCTGGGGCTGGCCATGCTGGTAGCTATCGCACTGGTCTTCATGATCATGGTCGGGACGTTCCGGAGCCTTGTGCAGCCGTTGATCTTGATGGTCTCCATCCCATTCGCTGCGACCGGCGCGGTAGCCGGACTGCTGATCACCGACACTCCGCTCGGTGTGCCGGCCATGGTCGGTCTGCTGATGTTGATCGGGATCGTTGTGACCAATGCGATCGTGCTGATCGATCTGATCAATCAGTACCGCGGCCGGGGCGAGGATCTGCGGTCTGCGATCATCGACGGGGCTCGACTGCGGTTGCGGCCGATCATCATGACTGCCTGCGCGACGATCTTTGCACTGATTCCAATGGCACTCGGACTGACCGGGGGCGGGGCCTTCATCTCAGGGCCACTGGCGATTGTTGTGATTGGTGGCCTGGTTTCTTCGACCGTGCTCACGTTGCTTCTTGTGCCAGTGCTCTACTCGCTTGTCGAGCGGCGCAGCGAACGTCGCAGGCTTCGCAGTGCGCAGACCTTACCTGACGCAGGGGCAATGCCATGATGGAGTTACCCGCCTACCTCAATTGACGTTATCCGGCGCTTCGTTGGCGACCCCAAGCTGGTGCAGAATCATCCGCGGTTCTCTTCTGCTCGATCCAGTTCGCTTAAGCAGTCAAGTACGGCTGTGGTCGGATGTGTCCAGATGGTGCTGCTAGAACCAGGGCTACCGCAGCGGGACTGTATCGGTGCGGATCACCGTCGTGCCGGACCCGGTCGTAGACAGGATACGAATGGTGACTTCATCGCCCTTCAAGTCGTCGGGTGCCAACGTTACGGCGGGTTCGGCCAATCCAACCGCGACCGTTCGCCACGTGGCGCCCGCGTCATCACTGGCTTGGACTGTGTAGCGCTGGCCGGCCGGCGCCCCAGGTGCCTCCCACCGCAACTGCAGTTCCCCGCCTGGCACTTGGCCTAGCCCGGCGACTGCGCGGTCGGCTCGCATCAGGTCCCCGACAGGGGCTGGCTCCCCACCGACAGGGTGGCTGTCGACGACCTGGCCGTCGATAAGCAGATCGACGCTGGCTGCACGCTTGAATGAGGGAATGACGGCATCAACGACACCGGTGGCGTCCTCATCCGGGTCCTCGCAAGCACTGGGCTGGAACGCTACCGGTCGCTCGTCTAGGATCGCGCCGTCCGCATCCAGGACCCGGATTGTTGTCTCATGCGGCTCCGCTCCACGAGCTGGCGCGCCTCCGCCACCAGTAGTTGGAAGGATCGACGTGATTGCGCCCGTCGTGCGGGTGAGGTTGAGTGCCGCGATCACACGCATGCCCAATGGATTCGCTCCTTCGGCCCCCGCGAGGAAGGCCGCCGCAGCGGGGCCACCTCCAGCGCCGGCGGACAGGGCTTCTTCCTCGAGCAGCCGAGCGTACACCGCACTGTAAGTGAATGAACTCAGCCATTGATCGTCGCAGTACGACATGACGTCGTGGCAGTCAATGCCGCCCATGACGCGCATCGGCAGGCCAGCCGCTGGATCACCGACGTCGAGGCCGACAAGTGCCTCGTCGGCGTCAGATAGCTGCCCGTCGGGGAAGGGATACGGCGCCCCGCCTATGGCCCCACAAAATTCCGCATGGGCCCGGCCGAAAGTGTGGCCGAGCTCGTGAGCGCCGTACCAGTCACCGTAAGAGCCGTCGAAGTCCCAGCCAAAAGTTGATGGACCGGTCGGTCCGGAGGCGACGGTGTCCGGCTGCGCGGTCGACGGAATCCCGGACGCCAGGCCGCGCATGAAGAACCCGCTATCAGCGACCATGCCGTAATAGTGCGTACGGGCATCGGTGCCTGTACTGACATCGACAGCGCGCAGGGCGATCAGCTGGGCGTTGATCTGGGCTGCGCCGAACGGAGCTGCCGGCGTCGCTGTTGCGGTCGTGGTTGTCAGCTCGAGCCGAGCAATCGGGTATGCCCGGCGAAGCCACGACTCGACCAGGGTTACGTCGGTCGCGCTGGGCTCATGGGTAACGGGTGGCGTGCCCATTGTGTACCTGAACCGAACCAGCCGCATGCGCAGTGGCACCGCCTGCTGGAAGGTGATCGTGCGCAGCGGCAGCCACGCCAGCGAGGGCACTGGCGTGCCCGTCGTGCGCCTGACCGGCCCCATCCGAAGCCAAAGCGTCCCAGCGGTAGTGAGGTTGTCCGGTACGCGGAAGTTGAGACTGTAGTCGAGGTTGGCGCGGCGTGAACGGAGCTCGCTGAGCGATCCACCGGTCCTGGACGGGTCGAGCTGCCCAGGAGCAAGGGCAGGAACCGTCTGCCACGGCCCCATCGCCGTCCGCGCCATCCGCAGTTCTCCTCGGACCTGGATCGGCCCAGACGCGTACCGCAGATAGGCACGGACAATAGTCGGTTTGCTCTCTATCAGCGGCACGGAGTGGTCGAGGTCCTGCACCTCCTGAGTTACCTCGATCGCGTCAAGGAACACAATTGGTAGCCGATGCCGGGGCAGCGGCTGCGTACCTGATGCAATCGTTGCTCGACCTTCGGCTGTCGCGGCACCATCAAGTTCGCTGAGAACCTGCTGAATCACGGCGGAGGTTTCGGCATCAGAGGCATTGGGCCGCTCGGCCGGTGCGACCCGGACAACTGCCTCCTCAACCGCCTGTGCCAAGCCCACTTCCTCGCGGATGTCTTGCGCAAGCTCGATCTGCGGCATGCTGCGTCCCATAGATCCTCCAGCTCAGACTTTGTTTTAGGAGAAGAACAAGCTCGACGCTCGCTAATACAACACTGCGACCGTCACCATGACTCCTGCAGTCCTGAACACTGGTTCAGAAGGTCGGTGGATTGACTCGTTGACCGTCGGCAATGATCATGATGACCCCACAAACCTGCCCCCGGGAAGGGGGATTCTCGAGTGTCACGATGAGATTGCGCCAGTCCCGAGCAGCCGCACACGAGCAGTGCGGTACTCCGGTCGATCTGGTGTCGATCTAGTCGCGACCTCAACTGATGACCGCTGCCCCCAATACCACGATGACAGCGGCGACAGCGAGCACGGCAGCGACCAACCGGAGGTGGTCGACCGCGCTCGTCAACAACTTCTCCAGCGAGACCACGGCAAAAAGGAACAGCATCAACGACAGCCCGACCGAATGCGGAGCAAGCGCCATTGGGACCATCAGCGGCCCACACGAGCCGGTGCAATAGGCCCCGTTGCGAATTCCCTCGCGGACAGATGCCCTGTCAGCTCGCCACCCGTCGGGAGGCAACGACCGCAAGCGATGACAGGCACGCAGACACAGTCGCTTCCAGCGCGTTGACTCCCAAGCCGCCGCAATAGCCAATGCCCCTGAAATAGCCAATGGGCTAGTAGCCTTCGCGCCGATCAACCAGGCCGCTGACAGCAGCAGGACGCCGACGGCCGACCACACGGCAAGGTAGCCGATGGCGAACAGAGTTGGCCCGCGTTGCCGGCGTTTCCATTTCCCGTTCAGCGAAATCGAACGGGCCTGGGGCAGCGCGGTAGGGAGCATCATGGCCGTGGCCATCAGGACCCATAGCGCAACTGAGACGAGGAAGGCCGGCGCCCACCCTGGCTCCGACATGACGGACTGGTGCCCTGCAATGCCTGGGTTGAACCTGCCGTGGTGATGACCTGCCATGCCGTGATCCGGGCGAAGAGTCGACAACTGCTCTGCCGCAATAGGCAGCGGACCCGTTGCGGCATGCACGGTCAAAACTGTGAGCCATGCGGCTGCCGCTACAGCGGCGAGCGACAGCTCAGGATGCGTCCACCACATGCGCCGCCAGCTCGAGTGCCGCGGCAGGACCGTGATCATTGAACGAAGACACTTACTCGGCCAACTCGTATGTTTCCAGGCTGCTGGGGGCCTGATGCCTCATCACTCGGCATCTCGATCGGAGTCTCGGGTGGCTCCACGTAATGAGGGACGAATGTGACAGTGACCTGATCGTTCCAGTGGTTCTCGGTATTGAGCCGGTTGTACAGGTCGGTGATATCGAAGGCGAGCCGCATTCCGCCGTGTTCGTTGTCCGGATCGCGCGTTTCCTCGACGCCGAAGAAGGCGGCCACCCCGACGTACTGTGCCTCATCGGTTCCCGCTTCACCGTCGGGCACGTTCAGGTACACCCCGTAGGTGACGCCAGCCGGTGCGGGAGCCGTCACGTCTTCAAGACGCAGGTAGGCGCGGGAACCTGGACTGGCCGCTCCCCCGACTGGACCCTGGGGTGCAGAGATGCCGAAGGTGATGCTGGCTGTGTCCCCGCGGAGCGCAACCGCGCTCTCCGACGCGCCGACCAGTTCCGGGGGATTTTCTGGTT
>DATFQP010000125.1:0-3584 GCA_035264145.1 Propionibacteriaceae bacterium | reverse complement strand
CTGCCCCGGCGACGGCGGCCACCAATCCGAGGTGGTCCGTCCCGTCGATGTGAACCGTCGAGATCGATGTCGCCGTCAGCTGGTCGTTGAGCAGCACGTGATCGATAGGCAGTAGGGGCGGAATCCGCCGATTAGCCGGATAGGTGGGCAGCCATCCGGCTCCCACCACGTCGGTCGCGCTTGTCATTCCGGCTCGACGGAGGGCGCGCATCGGCCCATGATCATTGACCGCATTCAGGTCGCCGACCACCATCAGCGGCTGGTCCAAGTTCTGCTCGACCGACGATTGCAGCACAGCATGCTCGCTTGCCCAGAGGCCCCGGCCGCAATAGGGATTGCATGGGTGAGCGGCGATGATGCGCAGGTCCGGGATCCCCGGCGCGCCTGCCGTGGTGACGTACTGCTGAAACGACGTCCCTGGCAGTGAGGCAGGGTCGGTCAGCGGAAACCTCGAGTAGATCACCGTGTCGCTGACGCTGCCAGGTGCATCCCCGACCGAGTACGGAAAACGTGCGTCCCACTCGAACGGATCCAGGGCGCGCAACGTGGATTCGGTGGCCTCCACCAAGATCACCACGTCGGCCGTCGACGCCTGACGGGCAACCTGCGTCGGATCCGCCTGCCCGTGGTGCATGTTGAGGCTGAAGACCGTAAACGGTTTGGTAGTCGCCGGGCGTCTGTCGGGTACGAAGAGCGGTGTGATCCAGCTCAGTTGGAGAGCCAGTAACGCTGCGACGATCGCCGAGACGAGCATCAGGGCGGTCCGCCGCCGCGCCAACAGCAGGGCAACGCCAAAACACAGGAGAGCCAGGGCGTAACCAATGATCCCGTACGGAATGAATGCGGCCAGCAGCGCCGTTCCGTCGTCGTGTGGTGGAACGATGCGAAGGAAGGTCATCGCCAGGCCCGGCACGGCGAAGAACAGTCCGGCGACCACGAAGACGGCGGTACCTGGTCGGGGCGGCAGGGGACTGTCCCAGCTCCTGCGACCGCTCATCGACTGCGACGTGGCGCCGAGGGGTTCTGGCGCATCATTTTCATTTCCTGCGGTCGGGGTGGGTATTTGCAGTCCCGGCGCTCGGGGGTGTCCCGCCACCCGTGCGATCGGAAGAACGCTCGCGCGGCGTGATTGTCGACCAAGACCCACGCCTGTGCCAACGACATACCAGCGTCGAAGATTTCCAGCGAGGCGAACTCCAGTAGCGCCGACCCGTAACCCCGTCGTTGGTGCTTGGGGTCTACCCCAAGATGAAGGATCGTGTCGGCAGCGAAGGCAACATAGCCGACGGGCTTCTCGTACGACTCCAATATGTGCACCCGGCTTGATCGATCGTGCAGCAGCTGACGCCACCGCTTCGCAACCGCGTCGGTTGGATACGAAAACTGATCGGGAGGAAAGATATGTGCCAGGCTGAACTTGCTGGTGACCCGTTCGATGCGCGTCAGCACGGGGCTTTCGTGCGGCCGGGCCCGCCGGATTCGCAGACCGGTTTCCTCGTCTCTGATCGGGGGATGGTAAAGCTCCAGTGTGTCGAGCAGCGAAGACGCGATGCGGTCGGCCCGGGTGAACCTTCCCTTTCTGGTGGCGGCGGTGGACTTTTGGACGCACCATGCTTCGGCCACCTGGTCCTCTGACGCCACCACCAGCCCGTTCTCGCCTGGAGCGATCAGGGTGATGTCGTCCCAGTCGAACTCGTAGCGGCGGAAAGGGTTGTCGATTCGCAGCACGTGGCCGCGCGTCCAGATCTTGGGGTGAAGCCCGAAGCGCCAGGCGTAGAGCAGGGTGAGCACGGCGAGTACGAGGAGAACGATAGGAAGCCACGGCGTCTGCTCGCGACGGTAGATCAGATACGCGAGGACGGGAAGTGCTATTCCTACCACGCCGGCGAAGATCCCCACGATCAGCAGAGTGGGTAGCCCGGCACGCCACACACGTCTGCTCGGCACCGTCATCCGCCCTTCGTCCGTCTCGATCTATCCGGTCCTTACCCTGAGGCAATGGCAGGCGTCGCAGTGGTGACCGACTCTACGTCCTCCCTGACCAGCACGACCGCAGACCGCACCGGGATCACGCTGGTGTCCCTCCAGGTCGTGATCGATGGTCATAGTCGGCCAGAGATCGAAGTGGATCCTCGCCTCGTGGCTGCCGCACTTCGCGAGGGGAAGCAGGTGACGACGTCCCGACCTAGCCCTCAGGCGTTTTCCATGGTCTACGACTCCCTGGCTGCCGCTGGCCACGAGGCGGTCGTGTCAGTCCACCTCAGCGCAAAGATCAGCGGTACATGCGAAGCTGCAGAACTCGCGGCGCGTGGCGCGCCAATCCCGGTCACCGTGGTGGACAGCGGATCGCTCGGCATGGTCACCGGTTTCGCTGCGCTGTCCGGTGCTGACTGCGCCTCCGGCGGCGGCCACGTCGCAGATGTCGCCGCGACGATGCGAGCGCGAGCAGAGGCCTCGACGGTGTACTTCTATGTCAGCAAACTCGACTACCTTCGTCGCGGCGGACGAATCAAAGCCGGTGCAGCGCGGATCGGCTCCGCCCTGTCGGTGAAGCCGCTGCTGACCATTGCGGACGGCGAGATCAGGCTGTACGAGCAGGTGCGGACCGGGTCGAAGGCGATCGCTCGCCTGGAGAAATTGGGGTTGACGGCGGTGGCGCGGGCCGCGGGCCGGAGCGCTGCCGTCGATATCGCGGTACACCATCTCGACAACCGCGAGGCTGCGGAGCGGCTGGCAAATGATTTGACTGGCCGCATTGGCCATCCGGGCGAGGTCGTGATCTCGGAGCTGAGTGCCGTGGTGGGTGGTCATGTCGGGCCTGGGACGGTTGGAGTGGTCATTGCGCCTCGCCCATAAGGAGTGCGCCGGCGGTCGGGACGCCGGGGCGGTAGGCCAGGTGGATGTAGGAAGGTGCCTCGATCACAGCGAAGTCGGCTCGGGCACCGACGACGATCTGGCCGATGTCGGTCCGCCGCAGCGCTCGCGCGGAGCCGACAGTTGCGGCGTACAAGGCCTGGGCCGGGGTCAGGCCCATCTCCCGTACGGCCAGGGCGATCATGAACGACATCGAGGACGAGTAGCAGGTTCCCGGGTTGCAGTCAGTGGCCAGCGCAACGGAGACGCCGGCACGCAAGAGCCGGGCGGCGTCCGGGTAGGGGGAGTGGGTGCAGAACTCGACGCCGGGCAGCAAGGTGGCGATGGTCGACTCCCGGGCGTCGGCTAGAGCGTCGACATCGGCGCCGGAGAGGTAGGTGCAGTGGTCGACGCTCGCCGCTTCCAGCTCTATGGCAAGTTGGACGCCCGGTCCCGGGCCGAGTTGGTTGGCGTGCAGCCGTAGACCCAGCCCCGAGGCCCTTCCGGCGAGCAGCACCGCACGAGCCTCTTCGACGCCGAACGCGTGCGGCGATCCCGGTTCGCAGAAGACATCGATCCATTTGGCGTGCGGTGCTGCGGCGGCGAGCATCGGCCCGGTGATCAGGTCGAGGTAACCGGCCCGGTCGCCCCGCCATTCAGGCGGCACGACGTGGGCGCCGAGGAACGTGGTCTCGGTGGTGAACTGCCGAGCCACTTCAAGGCTGCGGAGC
>DATFQP010000124.1:0-4096 GCA_035264145.1 Propionibacteriaceae bacterium | reverse complement strand
GGAAGTATGTGAATTCACCGGACACCAGACTTACACCGCCCTATGCTCACTTCGTGGCGGCCACTGTCCGCCAGCTCTGGAGTTCGGGGGATGCCAGATGTGGCGAAGACTGTTTTCCGCCGCCGCCTTGGCGGTGGTGCTGGTCGGCCTGCTGACTACCCGGGCCGCGCCCGCGGAGGCCGCCACGTATTACAACTCGCGCTGCGGCAACACTTCTGGCCGGGTGCTGCTGACATTCGATGATTGGGCCTACGGGGATCCATATCGAGCGACCCGCACCGGAGCATATTTACAGTCACGCAACATCCGCGCGGCCTTCTTCCTCATCAACCAGAACGCCAAGAACTATCCCGGCATCGTCTCAACGCTTAGGCAGCAGGGCCACTGGGTGCTCAACCACACGTACTCCCATCCAAATCTGACTCAGCTGTCGGACTCCAACGTGAGCTGGCAAATACGCAATGGCATCTACAGCAATCGGTTGCGGCCCCCGTACGGCGCCTACAACTCGCGGGTCTCGAGTATCGCGGGCGGCCTGGGCTATCGCATCTGTACCTGGACCATAGATACCAGGGACTGGGAGTACGTCAACGGAAGCCGACGTAGCACCTCAAGCATCCGTTCTATCGTCCGAAACTCGTCATGGTCCGCTAAGTCGAGCGGGGTGATTCTTGGGCACCTGTACACCAACTACCCCAACGCGATCTCTGGCATCATCTACGACTTGCACCAGCAGGGTTTGCTTTTCTGCCGCAACCGCGGCCCGGTCGGCCGCACAATGCCCTTCCCCGCTTCCTGCACCTAGCCGCTCGCTCCGGTTTTCTGCCGCCTCAGACTCCAGTCGGTCCCGGGTGCAGTCGCTACCACGCAACTCGTCAGCGGCGCCGTGGGCGACTTGAGGGTCCGCGTCGCAGCGAGGCGTGTCACTGGGCGAGCGGCCCAAAGCCCAGTCGCTGATTGAGTCGAATACAGCCACTCGAGAAGAGACACATGGAGAACACGCATGGGCAATCTGGCCGGCAACTTGTAGCGTCGATGCTGTGACGGTGCAGTTGAACCACACGATTGTCCGAGTCCGGAGCAAGGAGGAGTCAGCGACCTTCTTAGCGGAGATCCTCGGGCTGCCTGACCCAACGCCCTTTGGTCCTTTTATGGTCGTCCAGGCGGCAAATGAGGTCTCGCTCGACTTCGCCGACGACCACGGTGCACCCAATCCGCAGCACTATGCCTTTCTGGTCAGCGAGCCTGAGTTCGACGAGATCTTCGGTCGGATCCGAGAACGGGGCCTGCCGTACTGGGCCGACCCGTTCAAACGCAGGCCGGGCGAATTCAACACCAACGACGGAGGCCGCGGGGTGTACTGGGAGGATCCCAGCGGACATTTCCTGGAGATCATCACCCGCCCGTACGGCAGCGGTAGCTGACATGTTCCTGCCTGCTACAGCGTGATCGATTGGCCGTGTCGAAGAATGTGGACGTCGGTGGCCGATGAGAGGCGAGCCACCTGGTCTGCGAAGGCTGCGGCCGGGAGGTCGATGAGATCGCGGCGTTGAGGTAGACCGATGGGCCACCAGGTGCCCCAATGCACTGGAACGGCATGCTTCGGCTGGATGGCGAAGACTGCCTGTGCCGCTTGCAGAGAGTCCAGATGGCCCTGACGATGGCCCGGAATGATGGGAGGTCCCCAGCCTCCGACCGGCACCAGGGCTATGTCGACCTGCGCCACCCCATCCGACTGAAATTGCGGACCTGTGTCCCCCGGGTACCACCACCCGCGCGAACCCTTGACGAGAAAGCCGAGCGCGGGTCCGCGATGAGGGCTTCCAAAGTGTCGCCGACCGTCGTGGTCAGCGGCCAGAACACGTATCTCCAGGCCGCCATGCTTGACGAGGTCCCCCGGCGTGACCTCCCGGAGCATCAGCCCGCGGGCGGTGACTTGCTCCAGCAGGCGGGCTGAACCTGCGGGCGCGATCAGTGCCGCGGAGGTTGGGATCAGTCGGAGGGAGGGAAGGTGGGTGTGGTCGCTGTGCAAGTGGGAAAGCATGATGATGTCCGCGCGGGCGGCGTGCTGAGGCGGAGTCTGACCTCGGACTCGACGGAGATGGCCGACGCGGGCGGTCAGGACGGGATCGAACAGGAAGGTTGTCCCGTTATCCTGCCCCGTAATAGCGCTGTGTCCCCACCATGTCACCGTGCCGCTCACGGTGTGGCTGCCCCCCGCGATCCGCGCACCGCGGCAGTTCCGAGCAGGGGTCCGGCCACGATTGCGGCGAACCGCCTGCATGTGTCGGCGATGCGCTGCCCCGCGGCTGCAGGGGCGACCATCGTCAAAGTTCGCATCAGGATCGGACGCATACTGACAGTGTCTGCCAGGAGCTGCTTGCTCGTCAGGGCATTGAAGCGCTCGGGCGGCAGCGCGTCACCCGGGAGAGGCACCGAAAATGGCCGACTACGGACACGACCTGGTCTTTGGCACGTTTATCACGCCGAGCAGCCGGCAACCCCACGATGTCGTCGCACTTGCTCAAATAACGGAACAGGCAGGCCTCGACCTGGCCACCTTTCAGGACCACCCGTACCAGCCGGCGTTTCTCGACACATGGACGCTGCTGTCGTGGGTGGCCGCCGAGACGAAGACGCTACGGGTGTCGGGCAACGTGCTCAACCTCCCGCTTCGCCCACCCGTCGTCCTCGCCCGGGCAGCGGCAAGTCTGGACCTGCTTTCCGGCGGTAGGTACGAGATGGCTATCGGTGCGGGCGCCTTCTGGGACGCCATCGAGGCGGTCGGCGGCCCCAGGCGTAAACCGAAGGAAGCCGTGCAGGCCCTGAGCGAGGCCATCGACCTCTTTCATGGCGTGTGGGACACCTCGACACGCGGTGGCGTCCGTCTCGCCGGTGAGCACTACCGAGTGACGGGCGCCAAGCGAGGCTCGGAACCGGCGCATGACATTCCGATCTGGGTAGGTGCCCTGAAGCCACGCATGCTCCGCCTCATTGGCGAAAAAGCTGACGGCTGGCTGCCGAGCCTGGCCCGTCTGCAAGAAGGTGACCTCGAACGTGGCAACCAGGTCATCGACGACGCCGCGGCGGCGGCCGGACGCGATCCTTGCCAGATCAGGCGCCTGGTGAACATCCACGGCTCCTTCAGCCCGGACAGTCACAGCTTCCTCCAAGGTGCCCCCGATCAGTGGGTGGAGGAACTGCTGCCCTTCGTGCTAGAGCACGGCATCAGTACGTTCATCCTGGCGACAGATGATCCGCATGCGATTCAGCGCTGGGGCGGTGAGGTGGCACCGGCGCTTCGGGAGACAGTGGAGCGCGAACGCCAGGAAGCCTGCACTAGGAGCGGGGAATCAGCTGGACGACCTTGAGTTCACTTTTCAGCCAGTTAGCGTCCGAGACGACCGAAGAGCACGTCCGGGCCCTCTGCTTCCGCTTGCTTCGGCTTGTCGCGGTTGGTCCGCCGCCGACGGAGTCGCGTTGGTGGTGGTGCCGAAGTCTGGGCGGCCTGGGGCGCGGGGCCGCGCATCTGATCAGCAAAGCCAGTCATGAGGTCGACGAACTCGGCTGACAAGCGGTTCCAGTCGTGATCCCGGAGGGCGGCCCGGTGCCCGTTGGCACCCAATTGAAACCGCAGTGGGCGGTCGTCCCGTAGCCTCAAAACCGCATCGACGACCGCATTCGGGTCCTGGAATGGCACCACGAGGCCGATATGATCATCAGACACCAGCTTCGCGGCCAGCGGCAGCGGTGTGGTGATCACCGGCACACCGAGCGCCGCGTACTCGATGATCTTGGTCGGCAGGCTGTTCCGGAAGTTCGGCAGATCGTTCAGCAGACAAAGGCCGGCTAGCGAGCCGCTGACCCGAGCCAAGGCGCGGTCGCTGCGGAGAAAGCCGGGCCACGTCAGATCGCCTGCTGCTGCCGCGCGTTCCAGCGCGCGCATGGTCTCGCCGTCCGCGGCCTCGCCGATCACTTCCAGGCGGACCGCACCGTCAGTCCGCCGTCGGAGCTCCCTGCCAACCGTGATCATGGTGTCGCAGCCTCGGGACATCGTGACCGAGCCGAGGTAGCTGACCCGATCATCGCCGGCTGG
>DATFQP010000123.1:0-7068 GCA_035264145.1 Propionibacteriaceae bacterium | reverse complement strand
ACAATCACAAAGTGTTCTCTCCCATGCAAAAAATGTGCAATAGGAATAGCACAATGTCCGCTTCTCTCACCTTTGTGACAACCGACCGTGAGGTGTCACGCCTAGTCAGTCAGCTTTTGCGCTAGTCGCAGCCTGAATTAGCTCGCGCTCCGAGCGCAGGATGCAAAACTCGTTCCCTTCGGGATCGACCAACACCATCCAACCGGTGCCGTCGTCGTTGCGCAGATCAGCGACCTGAGTGGCGCCGAGGGCCAGCACCCGCTCGATCTCTTCATCGCGCGTCCGGTCGATCGGCCGCAAGTCGAAATGAATCCGGTTCTTCACCTGTTTCGCTTCGGGCACCTCGATGAACAGCACCTCAGTCCCGCGGTCAGCGGTGACGATCAGACATTCCTCATCACCGGGTTCGTTGGGATCGTCCGGATCTTCCGCCATGTCCAGAACCTGGGACCACCACACCGATTGCGCGTAAGCGTCACGGGAGTCGACCGCTGTGTGGCTGATGCGCGAAGTCATGCTCGCCAGCATGTCAGCCGAAGGCCGGGGGCTGGTGGATTGCCGACCGTTGGACTGGCTGGGTGGGGGTCTCGAGCACATCCGAAGTCAGCTCCGACACACGCGCCACCCCCAGCTGCGTCATGACAAGCTCCAGCTCCACCGTGAGTTCATCGAGCACCGCATTGACGCCTTCCGACCCGGCCGCTGCCAGCGCCCACAGAAGAGGTCGGCCGAGAAACACCGCTCTCGCTCCGAGGGCAAGCGCAGCAGCGATGTGCTCCCCCGTGCGAAGCCCGCTGTCCGCGTAAAGTTCAACGCTGTCGCTCACGGCTGCGGCGATCTCCGGCAACGCCCGCGCAGGGGTGATCGAAGGTCCGAGCCGGCGTCCACCATGGCTGGAAACAACGATGCCGGCGGCGCCTGCCTCGACACATCGCAAAGCGTCGTCCGCGCGCAGGATGCCCTTGACGACCACCGGCAGAGAACTCAGCTGATGGAGCCAGCGGATGATCTCGAAGGTGACGGTGGGATCGATGGCCGTCCCCTCGGAGCCCGCCGCTGCCAGTTCAGCCGGAGTGAGATTTGTCATCCGAGCCCTGCCCGGCACATCTGCCCAGCTCCGTGGATTGACGGCGGCCGGCAGGAGAGCCACCATGTCGACGGTCAGGATCAATGCTGCGGCCCCGTTGGCCACGGCGCGTTCCACCAACAGTTCGGTGAGGTGTCGATCCCGGGTTACGTAGACCTGAAACCACCACGGTGCTCCACCAGCAGCCACGGCCGAGAACGGAACGGCGGCGTGAGTGGACACTCCGAGCAACGTTCCCGTTGCGGCCGCCGACCTCGCCATGGCCGCCTCACCCTCGTCGTGGGCCGCCAGTTGTTGAGCCATCGGCGCGATCAAGACCGGGGTTCGGACCGGAGTGCCCAAGACAGTCGTGGCGGTATCGAGGGTGCTGACGTCGCGGAGCGTGTACGGCCGAAACCGGACGGCTGACCAGTCGGCGGTGCTTTCGGCATCGCTCACCCCGGATCCGGCGGTGGCTCCGAAATAGGCCGTGGCGTAGTCCGGCAGCAGCTGCCGAGCCCTGGCCTCGAACTGAGCCGCGCTCATCGGCGTCGTGTGCATAAGAACAGCGCCATCCCGCAGGATGGCGCTGCCTGTAGTTCGGGGCAGATCGATCTCAGAGGTTCGACCTGTCCTGGTCCGTGTCGCCCAGCCCGCCCGGGGAAGCGGTCGTCACGTCACCGAGGGCGTCACTCGGGTCGTCAGCGCCTGCCGCCGATGTTCCGCCGGCTACGCCGACCGTGTCGTCGTCGTATGTTGTGCCGATGGGTCCCGTCGTCTCGTCGTAGGTGCTGCTGGTCATTGACCCGGCGCTGTCGTCATAGGTGCTGCCGGCGGTGTCGTCCAGGCTCGTGCCGGTGGTGCCCAGGGAGTCGTCGTCGCCGCCGAGGGTCGTGCCGGTGGTGCCCAGGGAGTCGTCGTCGCCGCCGAGGGTCGAGCCGGTGCTGTCCGCGAAGTCGCCGGTGCCTGAGGTCGTGTCGTACGTGCTGGCGGCTGGCATCGTGCCGCCGCCAAGGGTGTCGGCCGTCGTGGGAGCCACGTCGGCGTCAGTGTCGTTCATGCCTGGGACGTCAACACCGGCATCGGCACCGCCGTCGGCGCCGGAGTCGGATGACGCATCGTCATCGTCGCGATCCAACTTGTCCTTGACGTCATCGACGATGCCCGATGCCTTGTCCTTCATGTCATCGAGGAAACCCATAACTTTGGTCCTAACTGTGTCCATGCCTGCGCACGGGTTGCGAGGTCGCGCTCATCCTAGGGCTGGTGGCATTGGCGCCGGAAGGGGCCTTCTTTGCAGCCGAACGTGCGTATTTCCAGCGGTCACCGGTAGTTGGTGAACTGGACAGCGAAGTCATAATCCTGGGCCTTGATCAAGGCTTGGACGGCCTGCAGATCGTTCCGGCTCTTGCTGCTGACCCGAAGCTCGTCCCCCTGGATCTGGGTCTTGACGCCCTTCGGGCCCTCGTCGCGAACCAGCTTCGCCACCTTCTTGGCGTTCTCGGTGCTGATGCCTTCCTGGGCCGTCGCGATGATCTTGTACAGCTTGCCGGACGAGCGCGGCTCGCCGGCATCGAGCGCCTTCAAGCTGACCCCACGCTTGATCAACTTGGACTGGAAGACGTCGAGCACCGCTTTCACTCGCTCCTGGGAGTTGGCCTCCATCTCGATCTGCTGTCCGGACCAGTGGATGCTCGCGTCGGTGTTCTTGAAGTCGAAGCGCTGACGCACCTCCTTGGCCGCCTGATTCAGAGCGTTGTCCACCTCTTGCCGGTCAACTTTGCTGACCACATCGAACGAATTCTCCGCTGCCACGACTGTCACTCCGTTCTGACGACTGCTGTTCTGTCATTCTGCCGAAGCGACACCCGTTGACAGTGGGGGCCTCTGTTGCGACCGGTTGGTGCAGGTTGGCACAGTTGCTATTGTTTCTCCCCGCCAGTGGTCTGAGATCAGCTGGCTTGGCAGGTTGCCCGAGTGGCCAAAGGGAGCGGTCTGTAAAACCGTCGGCATCGCCTACGTTGGTTCGAACCCAACACCTGCCACAAGTCAAAAACCGGCCTCTGACTAGGAGAAACACCTAAAGGCTAGGGGCTTGGGCCGTCTGTGGGCCGTCATTCGTCGACCACGCGGTGTCGATGGCCCGCCGCGTCCTGTCCTCGCTGTCTGGCATGAGGTGGCCGTAAGTCTTGAGCACTAAGGTCGCGTTCTCGTGGCCTAACCGCTCGGCGACGGCAACGACAGACTCGCCAGCGGCCAACAAGACCGAGGCGTAATGGTGCCTCAGGTCGTGCGAGGTGACGCCAGCGGGCAGGCCCGCACTCTTGGCCGCTGGCTTAAACACGCGAGCACCGAAGTGCTCCTGCCGGTATAGGTTCCCGCTGGTCGTGGTGAACAGGGACCCGTCCTCAGCCGGTGAGAATTCCGAGATGTGCGCCGCTAGCGTTTCGGCGACCACGGTGGGCAATGGCACCGTGCGGCGTGATCTTGGTGTTCTGGGTGATACGCGGTGCTTGCCATCTCGGGTGAGCTGCCACTCCACCCGCACAGTACGGCGCAGGAAGTCCACATCTTCGAGGCGTAATGCGAGCAGTTCGGCAATGCGGAGCCCGAGACCGGCCTGGATGATGATCATTGCTCGGCAACGATCCGGCATCGCGTCAGCGAGTGCCTGCACCTGGGCCACGGTCAGTGGCACGATCCGCGCGTTTTCTGATCTTGGAAGGCTCAGCCGCGCTACCGGGCTCGATGCGATTAGGCGATCTTGAACGGCGGCATTGAACACTGAGCGCAGAGTCTGCACCAGGAGCCGCACGGTAGTCGGAGACAAGACTTTGGCTCGGTCTGTAACCCAAGCCTGGATTTCAGAGGCGCGGACGGCTGAGAGCCTCTTGGCGCCGATGGTAGTGCCCTCGATGTGTTTGCTGATCAAGGACTCAACTCTGGTCGCGGTGGTTCGGCGGTGCGGTCTGTTCGCTGCCCATTTGCGAGCGTATTCGCCCACTGTGACCGGGTTCGCGTCGTTGACGTACGCGCCTGACAACTTGGCTCCCTCGAGGGCTGCTAGGTACCGCTCTGCGTCAGCTTTGCGGGTGAACGTCCGGGACCGCTCGCGACCATCAGGGTCGAGCCAGCGCGCGCGGTATCTGCGATCGGCTCGCTTTTGAATGTGGCTCATCTGACACCCACCCCTCCCGCTGAGATCGACATGGGCCGCAAGACACGCGACCGGAGCGGCCGAGAGGCTCGAGATCTCTCCGAGCCCGATTGGGCTGGCTCTCGGTTCAATGCCTTGGGGCCGCTCGGGGACCGATTTTCCGGCGCCGCGCTTGCTAGCGTTGGTCGACGTGCTGTTCCAGCCAAGCCTCGACGGCCTCACGACGGTACCGCACGTGACGGCCCACTCGGTAGCCAACTGGGCCGTCGCCCTTGTACCGCCAGCGGTACAAGGTGTGAACGGGAATGCCCAACATTTCCGAGACGTCCGCAAGCGACATCAGCTTGTCACCGGCCTGGAGTGTCATGATCATCGTCCCTTCGTGGATGGGCAGTCAGGGGGCATTTTCGGCGCGCCGAGTCAGCGTTGCGACCTGGGCGCAGTCTCCGGACCGCTCGACGGTTGCGGACTGGCGACCGTCAAAGACCTAAGTCGCGAAGCGACAGCGGGCGGTCGTAGAGCAACGAGAATCGAAGTCGCATGATCACCTTGGAAGACGTCCGGCGGGGCGTCGACTGGGCTATTTCGTTAGCACCGGTCGCTGCGGCGCGCCGATGAGTACTTCCGCGACCGCGCCGTCAATCCGGTCGTGATTGAGGACGAGACGATCGTTCACGAGCCGGCCGACGGCATGATCGTCAGCGCCGCGACGTTCAAGAGCGGCAAGAGCCGGGTGCAGATGAACGCTTTCCACGACATGATCCCGGCGATTAGGCGTACATCAGCCTGCTGGACCATCATCTCGTGCTGGCGCTGGCCTTCAGCGGCTTTGACCCGGCGAAGGATGATCTAACGTCGATGATCGGATCACGTTGCGACGCGGCGTGGCCCAGCGGAGGGAGGAGGCGCGCCGCGTGCTCCCTGTCCTGCTACCGGCGGGGCGCGGACGGCCCGCTCGGGCGCCGTTCGGGTTTTTGGTATAGGCGCTGCCTGTCGTCGTGCCAGCGTCTAACTGCGGTGTGTGCTGCCTGTCGCTCGTCGGCCCTCGCATCTGCTGGCGGGCAGGTGGCATGAGCGATATCCCGGTCGAGGCGTTGTTTCCAGCGAGCCGGGAGCGTCTCGAGTTGGGTTCCTCCGGTTGGTCGTGGATCTTGCGGATTGATGCCGTTGGCGGCCCGCCACACTGCGATTTCGCGAACCAGGGCAGTGCTCAGGTGGCTTCCCGGTGAAGCCCAAGCTGGCGGCCCGTCACTTTGGCAGACGTGATCTTGGACCTGATCGGCGAGCTCGGCGACAAGTTGGGATCGCTTATCCAGATAGGCCCCCCAGACCGGATCGGCACGGGACGTTGATGGAATCCCCGGCAGCCAGGGCAGCGGACCTGGGTTAGTAGGCGTGAGCGCTGGGAGGCGCCAGTCGAGGACGGCCGCCATGTCGCCGGCGGTTCGGAGATCGCGTCCGCTGGCGGCTGTCAGCATGTGGCGGAGCGGGTGTTCAGCGGTTTCGGCCGCGACGGCGAGTAGGTGGGCTCGCAGCGTTGGCCAGGCGGGTTCAGTTGTGAGTCCGGGGACGTACTGGTCGGCTTGGTCGAGCTCTGCGACGGCCCTGGGTCCGACAAGCTGTTCGGCTGCGGCGTGGAGGCCGTCGGTGTAGCGCTGGACCGCCTGGAAAAGCCGTGCGGCTGGGTTGTTGAGCTCGCGCAGCGAGGTGCTGGCCGAGACCGGCGCTTCGTCGCGGGTGAGGACCTGCTGCAGCGTCTCAGTCGGCGTATGGGGTGAGATGGTGTCGGGTCGGATGATGCTGTGGGGGTCGCCGTCGCCGACGACTTGGAGGTAGAGGTGGTTGGCGTGCCGGCCGCGGGTGAGCATCGTGTATAGCTGCTGCCGTGATTCCTGCCTTGTCGACAGGCCGTGCATAGTGTCGGCGGAGACGCCTTGAGCAGCGTGAATGGTGGTGGCGTAGCCGAGTCTGGTCGAAGCTTGAACGTAGTCGGCGGGAAGTCGGACGGTGAGGTGGCTGCGCGTGTGCCGCACGGTCAGGTCGCCTTGTTTGCCGACGCGCGTGATGGTCCAACGATCGCCGTTCTTAACCCAATCAGTGGCGGTGAGACGGAGTCGGCGGTCGTTGCTGCGGGTAATGATCACGTCTCCGACACTCGCTTGATTGCCGTCGGCCAGACGCACCTCGGCTGTCGCAGTGGAGTGATCAAGATGATGCGCCCTCGCGCGACGGTTGAGCTCGGCGACAAGCTCGCGGGTGGGGGCGAGCATGATCGCGTCAAGTCCCGCCGCCCGATCCGAAACCCAAGCGGTGAACGCATCCGCAGTCATGGTTGCCATGTCGCCGACATGAACACGATCGTGATCAAGGTAAAAGTTGAGCGCCGTCCGCTTGCCGTCACGAAGGGCGAGGGATGCTGCCGCTTCGGCCGGGTTGGTGAAGCGGTGCAGCTCGGCGAGATGCAGCGCACCGTGGGTCTGTTTGATGTCGCGCAGGACACCGCCGGCGCCGATCGCGGCGAGTTGTCGATCATCGCCAACCAGCCGGACACTCGCCCCGCGTCCGACGGCGAACTGCACGGCAGTGTCGAGGGTGAGGGTGTCGGCCATGCCCGCTTCATCGATGATCAACAAGGTCGAGGGGCCGACCGCGGCCACCCAGTCCGGCAGGTCGCCGTGCTGCAAAGACCAGGTGAGTTTGGCAAGAGTGTCGGTGCGGATCCCGGTTTGCTCAGCGAGGACGGCAGCTGCGGCCGCCGACGGAGCCAAGCCGAGCAGATGGCCGCCATCTTGGGTCCAGGCCAGGGTGAGGGCACGCATCGCGGTGGTCTTGCCGGCGCCGGCCG
>DATFQP010000122.1:0-2779 GCA_035264145.1 Propionibacteriaceae bacterium | reverse complement strand
CGCCTTCCCGCCTTCTAGCAGCGTCATCGACACTTCGTCGACTTCAGGCATGGTGGCGCAAGCCAGCTGGGCAATGCGTTCCAGTGTGAGGTTCAACGGTTCAGCGCCGAGCATGATCTTGCTCAGCTCAGCGAACGCCACGTGCGGATCGATAGCGACCCGCTCCATCTGCGACGGCTCTGCGGTCATGACCGACATCCCTTACCGAGAGGAAGAGACGGCCAGTAACCGACTAGCCGCCTGTGCAGCGAGACCTGCCTGCAAGACAGATCACTGCGTGAGCAGCCTGCTACTCAGGGCCAGCCGTCAGGCCGGTTTGTTCCCCACGAGGGGTACCACAGCAAGATCCACACTACGCCGAATGCGATCAGATGGCAGTTCAGGCGCCTGGGCTAGCAGGACCGTGTTACCTGCGGTGCGATCATCGCCCCGCTAGCGCGCCGTGCAGCAGCCTCTGCAACACGGCGCGCTATGCGGTGGTTCACGCAGGATCTCCCCCGGCCAGCGGTGGGCTATGCCGGGAGACAATATGGGCATGCAGGAGGTGGACGTCTACCCCAAGAGCCCTGAGCGGCTTACCCCGCTGATCGGGCGGGAGCGGGCGGAGCGGCTACGGCTCGCGGTGGCGGCGGCTCGCGACGCCATCGACTCCGCCACCGTGTGGAACATCAACGCGACCGCCCACGGCGGCGGGGTGGCCGAAATCCTCACCTCACTGCTGGGGTACGGGCAGGGCGCGGGCCTCGACAGCCGCTGGCTGGCCTTGGACGGCGACGACGACTTCTTCACCGTGACCAAGCGGATCCATAACCTGATCCACGGCTCCTCCGGGGACGGTGGACCGGTGGGGCCGCCGGAGCGGCAGCACTATGAACGGGTGCTCGATGGAAACCTCGCCGACCTGCGACCCCAGCTGCAACCCGGCGACGTTGTGTTGCTGCACGACCCGCAGACAGCCGGATTGATCCCCAGCTTGCGCGACTTAGGCGTCTTCGTCGGCTGGCGCAGCCACATCGGCGCCGACCCGGTCAACCAGCACACCGACCAGGGCTGGGCGTTCCTACGCCCGTACGTCGAGCAGGCCGACGCGGTTGTGTTCTCCCGCCCCCGGTTCGTCCCGGACTGGCTGCCATCAGGCAAGGTCACGACTATCGCCCCATCGATCGATCCGTTCGCCACCAAGAACCTCGATTTGGACGCCGACCAGGCCCGTGCGGTGCTGGCCCAGACCGGGCTGGTCAGCGGCGCCGAGACGGGCGGGGACCTGTCCTTCGAGCGGCGCGACGGTGCTCCCGGCGAGGTCCGCCGACACGACGACCTGCTGGTCGGCGGGACGCCACCGCCGGTCGAGACACGGTTGGCGGTGCAGGTCAGCCGCTGGGACCGGCTCAAAGACATGGGCGGCGTCCTGAGCGGCTACACCGAGCACCTCGCCGCGATGCCAGACGGCACACACTTGATGCTTGTCGGCCCGGCCGTCGACGGCATCTCGGACGACCCCGAGGGTGCGGCCGTGCTGGCCGAGTGCACGAAGCAGTGGCACCGGCTGCCCCTCCGAGCCCAGAAACGGACCCATCTGGTCACCCTGCCGATGGACGACGTGGACGAGAACGCCCACCTGACCAACGCAATCCGGCACCACGCGGCCGTCCTGTTGCAGAAGAGCCTGGTGGAGGGGTTCGGGCTTACCGTCACAGAAGCGCTGTGGAGGGCGCGCCCGGTGATCGCCAGCGCCACCGGCGGCATCACCGAGCAGATCACCGACGGCGTCAACGGCCTGCTGGTATCCGACCCCGCGGACCTCGAGGCGTTCGCCAACACCCTGGCCCGGCTCCTGTCCGATGACGAGCGGGCCGGTCAGTTGGGGCAAGCCGGTCGGGCCCGGGTGCAGGAGCACTTCCTGGTCGACCGGCACCTCATCCAGTACGCCGACTGGTTGGTGGGATGTGCCGGGAACAGCTGACAGCTCGTCCGCGGTGGCCGCTCATGATCTTGGTCGTCCGAGCCGTATTGATCGCTGTGACGCAAGGCCAGCCACTGCTCACCAGGTGCCCGCACGATCCGCACCGGCCTGGGCGAGGCTTTCTGTTACTCCTCAGCTCCCAGGATGAGGGGGTGCAGCGGCCGCGGCCAGGCCGACCAAATCGGACGCCTTTCCGATGCCGGCGGTGGCACCGGTGACCAGCACCGTGCTGCCGGCCATCGGGCCGCTGTGAGCCTGTTTCATGTTCGTGCTCCTTCGGTGCATGTGGCGCCTAGCTGGTCCCGGGTTTGGGCAACCGGGGAGCGCCCTCAGGCCGGCGTAGTGACCGGGGTAGTGAGGGGTCGGGGTGTGGTGGCGGGGCCGTCAGGTTTCGCGTCTGGCTCGTGCTGTCCTTGATCCAGGCGGAAGGGGGGGTACTCGTCTCGCATCAAGGCGACATAGCTGAGAACGCGGAAGACCCAGCGGTTGATGCCGATAACGAAATCGAAGAGAGCCCGTGGGTATTGCCGGGTGATCAACAAGAAGAGGCCGCCGACGAAGACCAGCAACCCGAGGAACGAGATCCCGGCGGTGCTCTGGTAACCGGAGCCCCAGTCGTTGCTCGCGGTCCACCAGTAGAGGAGGTTGCCGGTGAGTAGTCCGACGATGATCAGTTGTGGGATGGCCAGCAACCAGGATTTGACCAGGACCAGGCCATGGGAGAGATGCTCGGGGTAGGCGACGTCGAAGTCGGCCGGGTAGTCGGTCCGGGCCAAGGTGAAGGGTGGATAGCGGTCGGTGCCGAGAGCCGAGTTG